>NZ_DATBTY010000005.1:0-3995 GCF_036516575.1 Cerasibacillus sp. | reverse complement strand
AACCGCCTCCGCTTTGTCGCTCGCTAAACGCATCGCGTAATTTTCGACAGATTCATCCGTTTGACGTCCACCTTCCTCTGTATTAGAGACGACGATTTCAAAAGGAAGTTCCAACATTCCGAAAATCTCTTTTCGTCGCGGTGATTGCGACGCAATAATCCATTTTTTATCTGTTTGCAACATGAACATTCTCCTTTCTTCTCTATTGTAAATGTTTTAAGATTCTTTACCGATTTTTGTTCGTTTTTCACTTTTAAAAGGAGAATTCAGCAAGTTTTTACTTTATGTTAACTTTCATTTATTACTATTATAATAATACCACAAAATGTGATATAATAACTATTCGATTAAATGTTAAATAAAACAAGGAGGTCATTATTTGAATAAGCAGGAACGAGGATTTACTCTGCTGGAAGTAGCTGCTGCATTATTAATAATTTCGTTCATTTTTATAGGTATTTTATCATTAATGCAATCCACAAAGAAGTTATCTTCCGAAAACATTGACCAACTCGTCATGACTAGCTTCGCAACCGGGAGTTTAAAACGATTTTTGGATAATCCTACACTATATATGTCTGGTATTCAAGAGGATCAAACTTGTAAAAAAATAAAACCAATAAATTGTCACTTTGAAAAAATGTCTTTCACAGAACCAATAGACATATCGTCTTATAATCAACAGAATATAGATTCTAATTTATACCATTTAAAAGCAAATGACGAAGACTATTATTTGCGCTTTACTTTAACACAAGACGAACATGAAAAAAGAAAAGAACTAATTAATGTCATTGCTTTCGTTTCTAAAGACTCAAATTTCAAAAAAGGACGCGTGAAAGTGGAGGGGTATTTAAGCTATGCAGAAAATACAGAAGCTCCTAAAAACTAACCGGAATGTAAATAAAGCGGAAGGTTTTACTTTAATTGAAGTAACGATTGCACTCGCTCTTTTAAGCATCATCGCCATTTTTTCATTCGCCAGTTTATACTATTTCTCAGAATATAATAAGCGAGTTCAAGAAGAAAGCGAGATCCATCGGGAAGCTAACTTAATTATTTCTTCAATCATCGATGATATGTTTCCAGTAAAAGACAATGAACTCGACCTTACAAAAAATAAAAGTGTATTTTTAAATAATACGGAAAAAGAACCAATTAACACGAGATTTGTAGTTCAACCAAAGACAAAAAACAATCAGTCCATACAACCTGCTTTTCAGGTAGGTTTTACACCTGAAGGAGTTCAACTAAAAGATCAAATGTTAAATACGACCTATTTAGTTACACCCCCTAACACAGAAGACGGAGAGTTTTCTTACATTGAACAAATCAACAGTTCTAACCATTATAAGATTTTTTTAAAAATGAAAGGAGAATATACTGCTCCTACATTTACAACCTATTTACGTCTCATTGAAGAAGTCGACTTGAAGGCGAAAGGAGAAGAGATAAAAAAATGAACAAACATATAAGAAAAGACAGTGGCTTCGGTTTCTTTTTGACATTCTTAATATTAGCTTTAGGAATCGTCATTAGCACAACACTTCTCATGACTGTTATGACTGATTCTAAAGCAACTTCTAAAAACTTAGGTCAAACACAAGCGAAAGACTTAGCAGTAAAAGGTGTGGAATCAGCAGCTTATTCTTTAAACGATGACATTTTAAATCATTCAACATTGAAAACAAAATTTAAAAATGGAGTTTCTCATAAAGAATATACTGAAACACTCGAAAAATTATTTTCACAAAAAGCGTGTATAGAACCGAATTTAGAAAAAAAGTTGCTCGATGAATTTCTCACAACTAAAAATCATAAGCCTTTTGAAAGGGAAAACTATAACCATACTGTTAGTGAAACTGGTGACGTCTTTACTTGCATAGATGGTGACGTAGAATTATACGATTATGGTATAAAAGATTTTAACAAAGACC
Organism: Cerasibacillus sp.; assembly: GCF_036516575.1. Lineage (NCBI taxonomy): Bacteria > Bacillati > Bacillota > Bacilli > Caryophanales > Bacillaceae > Cerasibacillus > Cerasibacillus sp. Next base: position 2,058 of record NZ_DATBTY010000005.1, on the reverse strand, counting down.
CTCAAGGTTTTAAAAATGCTCTTTATAAAGTTACTTTTAAATCTATTGGAATTAGTAAAACTAATGAAATCGAATCAACTTATAAAACGATGCTTATCGGATCAGAAGGTTTTCCTGAAGCGTTGAGGTTCGCATTAAGTACTTATAGCAACGGCAATCAACCAACAGATGGAAATATGTATTTAAACGGTTCTACTGATATACAAGGGGATTTAAAAGTCAGTAATAATTTAATCGTCACCGACGCTGGGCCTACTGGATATAGAAACTCTGGCAATTTAAGTTGGACAGACACTCCAGATTCAAAAAAGTATTATAATTTTGCCAAAACAGGATTACCTTATTTAAACCCAGCAGAAAACAACACTGTATCTCGTGTCATTGTTGAAAATAATATATATAAGAGAACAATTACTGATAACTACTCGGAATATGTATCCAACTATTTCCTTAATACAGGGAAACCTACTACATTAGAATTGCGTAATAATCTTTTTAGATCTAAAAGTCCTATCATTCAAGTAAATCGAGAAGCAACTAGAAATACCGTTGATATTCAGCATCAACTCAATTTAGCAAAAGAAAGATACCCTATAATGTCTAAAGTTGCAACAGGTTATAAAACTAACAATATTAACTTTTACAAAAATGATAGTAAAGCGCATAAAGATTCCCAAATATCATTTACCGATAATAGTAAATACTCTTTTGAAGATACTAAAATATTTGTCAATGGTGATTTGAATTTAGGTGGTGGGAGAAATAGACTAACGATTGAAGGAGATAGAAATAGTGGAGAAGGCGTGACATTTTATGTGAACGGAAACGTTAATATTGAAAATGTTGATTTAACAGCCAATATGCTAATTTATGCTTCAGGGAACGTTACAGTTACAGAATCTACAATTAAAGGAATCGATTTGACTCAAATCGAAAATGCTAGTCCGGATATTAAAAAATTAAAGGAAGGGACATTAATTATATTTTCAAAAGGCTCTATTCACTTTTCAAATAACTCTTTATACCTCAAAAACCCTTCTTCTATTAAAGGATTTTTCTTGAGCGAAAAGAATATTGAAATTTTTGGTGTAGGATCTAATTTATATATCAATGGTGGTATTTCAGCTAACCGTTTAATTTTGAATACGTTAAATGCAACTTATTCTTCTGGAAAACAATCATCACGTAAAATTTACCCTAATGATCAAAGTAAGTCTAGACTTAAAATCTACTATGACCCATATTTAGTAGAAGCGTACTTGAAATTATATCCACCAGAGCCTGTCTTCTATGGTCCAGACGTGCCAATCGAATACGAAATTGCTTCATAACGAAAAAGCTTAGGCGCTCAATAAGAGCACCTAAGCTTTTTAAAATAAACGTAAATACCAGTCAATCATTTGTTCTCCGTATATGTAGGAGATCCATGCACCTAATGCGATGGCAGGACCGAATGGAATCGGAACGCGTCTTTTTTGTTTTCGTTTCGCTAAAATAAATGCACCGTATCCTAATGCGATAAGTGATGCTAAGAAAAGACTGAGTAACGTATTCCACACGCCGAGTACGAGACCGAGCACTGCGTACAGCTTAATGTCTCCGCCTCCCATTCCACCTTTCGAGACGATGGCGATTAAAAGAAGTAAACCGAATCCGACAGCACTTCCTACGAACGCATACCACCATGGTTCAAGCGGACTCATCCATCGCAATCCAATGAAAATAAAGAATGCTGGATACACGATTTTATTCGGAATGAGCATGTAAGCGATATCTGATACTGTAATAATGATAAGTAATGATGCGAAGAGTAATGCGACAATGAGTTCTTTTGAAAATCCAAACGTTGCGTAACTATGCATAAACAATAAACCAGTCATTAGTTCCATAAACGGATAAATGGGAGAAATTTTTGTGTTACATTTCCGGCAACGCCCTTTTAATAAAAGATACGAAAGGACAGGAATGAGATCGATTGGTGTTAACCGTCGATCACATACTGTACAGTGTGACGGTGGTGAAACGATCGATTCTCCTTTCGGAACTCGCAAACCAACT
>NZ_DATBTY010000004.1:0-31847 GCF_036516575.1 Cerasibacillus sp. | reverse complement strand
TTTTTATAGAAACTATTTTTTCTCATTTTGATATCACCATAAATTTCGTATAGATTTAACTACTCTTCTTAAATCCCCATCAGTCATCTTCGTATCTGAAGGCAAGCAAACACCAGTTTCAAATAAAGTTTCAGCTGTATTACCACCAACATAATCATATTTTTCGAAATATGGTTGTAAATGCATTGGTTTCCATAATGGGCGAGATTCAATATTCTCTTTTTCTAAAGCTTTTATTATATCTAGTGGTTTAACTTTTCCACTAACTGTTATGCACGAAAGCCAGTAGTTCGAATCAACCCAATCATTTATCGGCATAAATTTAATAGAATCAATATCTCTAAGGTTTTCCTTATAAAATTCAAAGATATATTTTTTCTTCTCTACTCTATCTTCTAATACTTTTAATTGGCCTCTACCAATACCAGCCAGAACATTACTCAAACGGTAATTGTAACCTAATTCACTATGTTGATAATGTCTTGCGTGATCACGCGATTGAGTTGCCCAGAATTTTACTTTTTCAATTCTTTCTTTATTATCCGAGACAAGCATACCACCACCAGATGTGGTGATAATTTTATTTCCATTAAAAGAAAAAACACCGTAATCGCCAATCGTTCCAGTGTGTTTTCCCTTATAGTAAGCACCCAACGATTCAGCTGCATCTTCAATTAATACAACATTGTGCTTTTTACATAATTCTACTATTTTGTCCATGTCAGCTGTAAGACCATAAAGATGAACAGCAATAACAGCTTTAACATTAGGGTATTTCTTAAAGGCTTCTTCTAAAGCCTTTGGACACATATTCCATGTGTTAATATCACTATCTATAAATACAGGTGTAGCATTTTGATAAATAATAGGATTAGCTGAAGCAGAGAAAGTCAAGCTTTGACAGAATACAATATCTCCCTCACCGACCCCTGCTGCTTTTAGTGCTAAATGGATTGCAGCAGTCCCCGATGAAAGTGCTGCAGCTGCTTTAGAACCAACCTTTTTCGCAAATTCTTTTTCAAATTCATTCACGTTTTCTCCTAGTGGAGCAATCCAATTTGTTTCAAATGCTTCCTGTACATACTGCATTTCATATCCTTCATCACTCATATGGGGCGAAGATAAATATATTCTGTCAGCCATAAAGACAACTTCCTTCCACTAATATGTTATGAACAACAATTTATTTTACGGTTGCTTTAGCTTCGTTTACAATCTGTACGAGATACTCAAATATCTCATATTTAATCTCATCATTCTGTAATGCAAAGTCTATCGTTGTTTTGACAAAACCCATCTTTTCACCAACATCGTAACGTTTACCTTCAAAGTCATATGCATAGACTTTTTGTTGTTCATTGATATGCTGAATTGCGTCTGTTAACTGAATCTCACCACCAGCTCCAATTTCTTGACGATCTAGAAACTCAAATATTTCCGGTGTTAATACATAACGTCCCATAATCGCTAGGTTAGACGGTGCTGTTCCTGGTGCTGGTTTTTCTACAAATTTATTAACTTGATAACGTCTGCCTTCTATCGTCGACGGATCAATAATGCCATAGCGATGTGTTTCATTTTCTGCTACTTTTTGAACACCGACAACAGAGCACTGCGTTTCCTCAAATTGTTCGATTAATTGTTTTAATCCAGGTGTTTCCGCTTGGACGATATCATCACCTAGTAGAACAGCAAATGGCTCATCACCAATAAATTTGCGTGCACACCAGACGGCATGCCCTAATCCCTTTGGCTCTTTTTGACGAATATAATGAATATCGACATTTGTCGTTTCTTTTACTTTTTCTAGTAAATCCCACTTTTCTTTTTTTGCAAGATTATCTTCAAGCTCAAAGTTATGATCAAAGTGGTCCTCAATCGCACGTTTACCTTTTCCTGTTACGATGATAATATCTTCAATTCCTGATTCAATCGCTTCTTCAATAATATATTGAATCGTTGGTTTATCAACAATTGGCAACATCTCTTTCGGCATTGCTTTCGTTGCTGGTAAAAATCTAGTTCCTAAACCTGCCGCCGGAATAATCGCTTTCTTAATTGTTTTTTTCAATGAGATAACCCCCATGTTTGATAATAGAATTAATATCGATATTGTTTTAATATAATATTATGAGCCCTTCGCCGTAACCAATTCCTTCTCCATAAAGACAACCCGCATCAACTCATCCTTCAATTCCCCAATCTCACACCGTTCAAATCCTTCTAGTAGTCTACTAATCTCATCGGCATCGACTTCTTTCGTTCGTCCGACATAGATTTTTTCATAAACTTCTCCTGGATGGATTTCATCTTCGCCGAGAAGTTCTTCATACATCTTCTCTCCTGGGCGGATGCCGGAGAATTCGATTGGGATTTCATCTTCGGTGTAGCCTGAGAGACGAATTAAGTTTTTTGCGAGATCGACGATTTTTACTGGTTCGCCCATATCAAGGACGAAGATTTCGCCACCTTTAGCAAGTGTTCCTGCTTGGATGACGAGTCGTGATGCTTCGGGAATCGTCATGAAATAGCGTGTCATATCGGGATGAGTGACCGTAACAGGTCCGCCAGCAGCGATTTGCTTCTTAAATAAAGGGATGACACTGCCACGGCTACCGAGCACATTTCCGAAACGGACGGCAACGAATTTTGTTTTGCTATGTGTCGCCAAGTCTTGGATGACCATTTCAGCAATCCGTTTTGTCGCACCCATCACATTTGTCGGGTTCACCGCTTTATCGGTTGAAACGAGTACGAATCGTTTCACATCAAAATAGTCAGCTGCTTCGGCGACATTTTTCGTGCCGATCACATTGTTCTTGACCGCTTCATGGGGATTGTATTCCATTAATGGCACATGTTTATGGGCTGCCGCATGGTAAATGATAGCTGGCTCATATGCTTGTACAATATCAAACATACGCTCTCGGTCTTGTACGTCACCGATGATTGGGATGATTTCAGTCTCCGTTTGGCCGTAAGTACGACGTAATTCCATATCAATGTTATAAATGCTGTATTCTCCGTGGCCAACGAGAATGATGCGTCCCGGCTTGAATGTCATTAATTGGCGACATAGTTCTGAACCGATGGAGCCACCTGCCCCCGTTACCATGACAGTGCTTCCCGTCACATATTCCTTAATAGATTCAATATCAAGAACGACAGGTTCACGGCCTAGCAAATCCTCAACTTCCACATTTTTCAAGTTACTGACGGACACTTTCCCCGTCATTAAGTCTTCTATTTTCGGTATCATTTTGACAATTGCTTTTGTTTCATTACATAAATCGACGATATGCTTTAATTCGCTTCGCTTTAATGATGGAATAGCAATGATGACATGCTCGATATGGTGATTTTTCACGATTTCTGGGATGTCTTTGATTTGCCCGATAACTGGGATGTCGTATATTTCCATCTTCTGTTTGGATAAATCATCATCAACGAATGCGACTGCATTTAGTTCGGTATCGTTATTGCCATTATGGAGCTGTCTTGCAATCATGGACCCAGCTGCTCCGGCGCCGACGATAAGTGTCCGTTTTTTGTTCGTATCTTTAGCAATGTATTGATCGCGGAAGACCCGCCATACGAAACGCGAGCCACCGATTAAAATAATATGTAAAAGCCAAGTGACAAAGAGCGTCCGTCGGTAGATGCTAAAGTCATTTACTAAAAATTGAACAACACCGGTTGCTAGAATGGCGAATGTCACTGACTTCACGATTGCTAATAATTCTCCTACACTCGCATATGCCCATACTTTATGATACAACTTATAAATCATGGCAAATAAATGATGGAATACGAGTAAGGCAATTGAGCTAATGACAAGCACTTTTGTATCAAGTGCTGTCTGTGCATTCGGATAGACGATCCATACGGCTGCGAATATCGCACATGTTACGATAATTGAGTCGAGTAAGATCAGTAGTGTCAGCCGTCTACGATATGACAATCGTTATTTCCCCTTTCACTTTGTTACTATGCGTCTGTCTTTGATAAGTTCCCTATAGATGTCTGTTTCATAATGTTTTCCATTTTTGTCTATTTTTGTTACAACGTGTATTGTAACAAAAGTCAAGTCAATATTCCTAGTGACTTTTGAGACAAAAGTCATAGTCTCATTTAATTCGTCAACCTTTTAGTCATATGAATGTTATAAAATAGCTTTTCGAAAGAAGTCCATCGCTTCTTTTCGACGATGAATGCCAATTGTATGGTATATATCACTCATATAATTTTTAACGGTTCCTTCACTAATTTGTAAGATTTGTGAGATACGATGATTTGTTTTACCTTCCATCGCTAAATAAGCGACTTCTAATTCTCGAGCTGTTAGTTCTATCCCTTTATTTTGTAAACGAATCCCTAGAAGTGTCTTTTTATCTTTCGTTAAGTGGCGGAGTCGCTGGATCATCATTTTCGCAATGGGTCCAGAGATGACATTCTCGCCACGACTTACTTCATGAATAATCCGGCGACACGTATCAGGATAAAGATTACTTAGAATAAAGCCGTCAACACCGACATTGACCGCCCTAAAGATCAATTCTTCTTCTGGCTCATCGACGAGGAAGATGATTTTCACTTTAGGCAGGCGTTCTTTTATTCTAGCTGTTGCCGCAATGATATCAATCTGACATGAATCAACAACGAAAAGAATAATATCGGGTCGTAGAGATTGGATACGTTTGACATGTGAACCGTTTTCAACAATCCCCACAACTTCAATATCAGGATCCTTTGAAATAATCGCTTTAATCCCTTCACCAAATAAACGATCTTCTTGAATTAATAACAAGCGTATCAATCGTACATCAGCTCCTATCGTATCCCCAAGTACTTGTTAATTTTTATTATAACAAACGACATCGACATATTTTTGTACACCATTCTTGTATAATGGAAATAGTGTTTACATCAGGAGCGTAGTCGTTAGTGGGGCTTAAAATAAACCTAAAAAGCGCTTGCGCTTCGTAATCCGTCTCGGTTCGTATTTATTAATATTTTCTCCTGCGATTAAATATTCACCGTTCTCTAGGAACATGTATGTCATATCTAACCCGTATTTTTTCTCGATTTCTTGATACGCTTCTTTCATACTGAAGCCTCTTGATGTTGTGTTATGGGCATCTGAAGCGATAAAATGTGCTAAGTTTGCATCGATAATCTGTTCTGTGAATTTTTGAATGTTTTTCCCAAATTTGCCGATAACACTTGCGGCTGTCACTTGTGTAAGTGCACCTTTACGAACAAATTCATATAGTTTGTTTGGATGTTCACTTAACTCACGGTTACGTTCAGGATGTACAATAATTGGTATAAAGCCCGCGACCTGAACGTCAAACAGCATTTGTTCGGCATAGCGTGGGACATGGCCTGATGGAAATTCTATGAAAATGTATTTAGTGTTGTTTAATGGTTGGATTGTTCCTGCTTGGAGATCTTCTAGCAGTTCACCATATATACGAATCTCTTGACCTGGTAAAACATTTAGTGGAATATTTTCATTTGCTAGAAGTTGGTTTAGTAATTCGACGTGTTTAGTGATTGACTCTTTCTCGTTATTGTATTGTCCGTTCATATGATGTGGTGTCGCAATAATCGTATGAATTCCCTGTTGGACGGCTGCATGTGCCATTTCGATACTATCGATTTCCGTCTGTGCCCCATCATCTACCCCCGGTAAAATATGACTATGAATATCAATCATTCTTATCTAACCCCCTTTATTTTGTTAGCGGTGATGTATACAAGTTGCCCTTTTTATGTATACAAGTTGTGTACTATCATACAAAAAAATGCGTTATTTAGCAATTTTTTGTATAAAGTGACAACGCTAGAAAAACATATGTATCGGCGTTTTTACTGATTTTTAAAATTTGATTTCAGAATATTATTAGTTATAAATTTATTTTTTATTCATAAAATAGCTCTAAAGGACTACTATATTTTAACATTTTCTCGGCTTATTTAATAGTTTATTGCCAATTTTATATATGACACTATATTTCCCATGATTGTTGTAAATTTTTTGTAAAAAAATGCCTATGCTATTTTTCCATGAATAACATAGGCGTTTTTAATCTAATTATTTCCGTAATAGTAATAATAAGAATTGGCAGCTTTTTCACGGTCGTTTAGAACGGTACCGAGTAGTTTCGCTTTTGCTGGTTCTAATGCTTCTTTTGCTTTAAGTGCGGCTTCTTTTTCCGTCTTGCCGCTACGAATAACAAGAAGCGTCCCATCGACTGAATCAGCAAGAATCTGTGCATCTGTTACCGCGAGAACGGGGGGTGTATCGAAAATAATGATATCGTATACTTCTTTCGCTTCACTGATCAGTTCTTTTAACCGTTTAGACGCTAATAATTCCGATGGATTCGGCGGAATCGGTCCTGATGATAAAATATCAAGATTATCTTCCACTTCTGTATTCACCGCTTCTTGAAGTGAATGTTCACCGACAAGTACGTTACTTAAACCTCTTAAGTTATCGAGGCGAAATGTGTAGTGTACGGTCGGTTTCCTCATATCGGCATCAATTAAGAGAACTTTTTTCTCCTGTTGCGCATTGACAATCGCTAGATTCGCTGTAATCGTAGACTTCCCTTCACTTGGTCCAGATGATGTCACAAGCATGGAACGAAGCTCGTCATCAACTGAAGCAAATTGCAGATTTGTCCGGATTGTCCGGTACTGTTCTGATATGGGTGAACGTGGATTCAGCTTCGTTATTAAATGCCGGATGGATGAATCAAACTGTTTTCTTTTGCGCGCCACTGAAACCACCTCGTTTCACTCGTGATTGCTGATGCATTGGCATTCTTCCTTGACGAAGATCTTCCGTTGTCATTGTCGAGATTACTCCGAGAACTGGAAGGCCAAGTTCTTTTTCAACGTCATCTTCTGTACGAATTGTGTTATCAAGATATTCGAGTAGAAAGGCAAGTCCGACACCAATCATCCCACCTAATACGAGTGCGATGGCGATGTTTAGGAGTGGTTTTGGTGATACAGCTAATGGATTTTCTGCCATTTCTGCTGCTGAGAGAATTTTTACATTATCGACATTCATAATGTCAGGAATCGTATCTTGAAATACTTTTACCGTTGTGTTTGCAATTTGGGTTGCGAGTGCTGGATTTGGATCTGTTACAGTGACATTAACAACTTGGGAATTCTGTTCACTTGATACTTTAATTTTACTACTTAATGTTCCAGCCGAATAATCCAAACCCAGTTCTTCAATGACTTCATCTAGTATTCTAGGACTTTCCATAATCGCGTTATATGTATTGATAAGTTCGACGTTTGTACGAATGTCATTGATATTATACGCCATATTTGGATCTTGTTGTGATTGGTTCACGATAAATTGTGAGCGTGATTCGTATTGTGGTGTAATAATGAAATAGCTAAACACCGCCGCAATGAGTGCAGCCCCTAATACGAATGCAACAATCAGCATAAAGCGTTTTTTTATGACCCCGAATATTTCTTTCAGGGAGATTGTTTCTTCCATGAGCTTACCTCCGTTAATTATCTTCTATTTTCGACTCATATTTCTATTATTTATTTGTAACAAAAACAGACATATAGGAAATGTTAAACATCATAATCGAAATTATACCATAACACCAGTCTATTTAATAATGTTTTTATACCAAATTTCAAGTTTTGCGACATTTCTTTATGGGTAAGCATGATACAAGAAAGTATCGCTTCTTTAATATAAATGACAAAAAATGACGTTATTATCAACGTTTGCAAGTGTCAAAATACTGTCATATTTGTCGTTTGATACTGTTATTTTAGTACTAATTAAATTTGTTCTATAATATCTTAGTTGTGTTTTTAGGTCTTTTTGATTACTAAATTTAACTTTATTAAAATATTGCAAGCGTTTTCTTATGATTAAGCTAAATATATTTTCCAATACTCTATATTATACACTTTTTAGAATAATAAATTAGTTCCTTCTGCCTATTGGGGATAGTACGTTCGGATTATGTCGTTTATTGTTACATTTCTATTACAAATAGATGAGATAGGTTGAAACTACTAGGATTAAAGCTATAATAGTATGCAAAATAGTATGTTTTTGTCTGATTTCCCGATTTTATCCATTGATAAACAGGACTTTCAGATATTTTTCATAATACATGTTTTAATAGTGTTTTCATACTAGTTTTAAAGGGTATGACTTTCCACTTAGTTATATGTAACTAAATTAACTTCGTGAGTACGCGCTCGAGTATGTATTATGTACCGAGCCTTGACCATATTATGTGAAAGGGGTAAATTCAATGGCGAATAAGAAGATTTATATGGGAGTTACGGCGAGTGCTGTCATTGCTTCATCGTTACTTGCAGCCCAGAGTGCTGATGCAGCGTCTCATACAGTAAAACCTGGGGACACACTGTGGGACATAGCTAAGAAGTACGAGACATCTGTTTCACATTTGAAAGAATTAAACAATCTATCAAGTGATATTATTTTACCTAACCAGTCACTTAAGGTTGCTGGGGAGAGTAAATCAAATTCAAGCACCTCAAAGAGCACATCTAATAATAGCGGAAAATCTTCCAGCAAATCGACATCAGGATCCTACACCGTTAAAGCTGGCGATACATTAAGCGGCATTGCTTATAAGCATAAAATTTCTCTCAACAAATTAATGGAATTGAATAATTTAAATACGACATTAATTTTCCCAGGGGATAAATTAGTAGTTGGTAAGAATGCTAGTTCATCTAGTACATCAGCGAAAGGAAGTTCGAGCAGTGGTTCTAGCGCGCCGTCCAACGCAAGTACATATACTGTCCTAGCTGGTGACACGTTAAGTGGTATCGCAAGTAAATACGGCACTTCCGTTAGCAATCTGAAGAAATGGAACAACTTAAACTCTGATCTGATCTTAGTCGGTCAGACGTTAACAGTGAATGGTGCGAAGAGCGGATCTTCATCTAGTTCTAGTACGAGTTCCAATAAAGGAAGTTCATCTAGCAGCTCCACTTCATCAAGTAATCAAAAGAGTACAACAGTGTACACCGTCAAAGCTGGTGACTCACTATCACGTATCTCGGCGCAATTCGGCGTCTCAGTAAATGACTTGAAACAGTGGAACAATTTATCTTCTAGTCTCATTTATGTTGGACAGAAGTTGAATGTCAAAGGTGGTAAGAGCAGTGGTGGGGGCACGTCATCAAGTAGCTCCAGTAGTTCTAGCAGCTCTAACTCATCAGCGAATAAAGGTACAGCAACAAGCAGTGGCTACAATGTTGATAAACTATTAAGTTCAGCCTTTTCTATGCAAGGCGTGAAATACGTCTGGGGTGGCGCGACACCAAGTGGATTTGACTGTAGTGGCTTCGTTCACTTTGCTTACAATGAAGCTGGGAAAAAGATGGGCCGTACATCAAGCCAAGGTTACTATGATCGCTCATACTATGTCTCAAACCCACAAGTTGGCGACCTTGTCTTCTTCTCCGGCACATACCGCAGTGGCATCTCCCACCTCGGTATCTATATCGGTGATAACAAATTCATCCACGCCGGAACGAGCACAGGTGTCACCGTCACAGACTTAAGCAACTCTTACTGGAGTAAGCATTTTGATTCATTTAAGCGGTTGTACTAAGATGATGGCTTAATGACATATTAAATATGATGATAAGGAAAAACCTCGGGAACCCGAGGTTTTTTGTTTTGGGGTTTGGGTGGTGCGGGATGGCGGGGGCGCTGAGGTTGGGGGGGGCGGCGGAATCGAGCGGTGAGGTATCGGAATCGGGCGGTGGTGCGCTGGAATCGAGCGCTGAAGCATCGGAATCGAGCGCTGGAGCCGAGGAATCGAGCGCTGTGGCGCCGGAATCGAGCGGTGGAACACTGGAATCGAGCGGTGAGGCGCTGGAATCGAGCGATGAACCCCTGAAATCGAGCAGTGGAGCACAGGAATCGAGCGCTGGAGCATCGGAATCGGGTGGTGGGGTACGGGGACCGCGCAATTCCAAATTAAAACTAAGTTCTACTTTTGAGAACCTAGTTTTAATGATCGAATCTAACCTTTTTATTGTAGTAACGGCTTTTGATTCTGCTTTTATACCATTGCTTTACCTCTATACTTGGTACATCATCGAATTGTTCTTTTAGCATTTTCTTTAATTTACTATATTGCATTTCAATTGATTTTCGGTCGCCTATTTTTTCAAAAAGTTGCATCAATTTAAAATAAATATCTTCATTATATGAAGCAATCGATTGATAATGAAGGTATAGCATAATAGCTTCAGCATATTTTCTTCTATCAAGGTAGTAACCTGCTATTTCATTTAAATAAGAAGTCCATAGAACCCTTAATCGATTTTGTTCACTAAGTGCCCAATGATAATTATCTTCTTCTAAATAATCGCCTTTATAGAGCCTTAACAAAGATTTGTAAAATTTTAGTTTTTCTTTAGACGTAAATTCGAGATTTTTTAACCCTTGTTCCATATGATCGACATCTGTTCGAACACCATTCATCTTTATCTTATATTGATTATTAGTACTAATAATTTCTATCGGAAACTGTATTTGATCCAAGGTCCTTCTAATTTGGTAAACTGTAGAATAAAGTTGTGTTGAAGCGTTTTTTACATCGGTTTCAGGCCATAGTGTGTCAATAATAACATCCTTTCTAACAGATTCAAACCGATTATGAACTAAAAATGCAAATAATTCCCTTGCCTTTGTTGTGCGCCAGTTTACATCAATTTGACTATGATTTAATGTTCTTTTAAATTCTAACGTTTTAAAACAAGATATGACTGGGGAATTGTAAGACTTTTTGTTAATTCTAATTTTTAAGCGTTCAATCGTTTTCATTAAGCGATTAGTATTGACAGGTTTTGTTAGGTAATCAACTGCCTCTATCTCGAAAGCTTCAACAGCATATTCTGAGTGGGCGGTTACAAAAACGATGCCTACTTCGGGAAACACTTTTAATACTTTTTTGGCTAATGTCATTCCACACATTTCCGGCATGTTTATATCTAGAAAAACAATATCAGGTTTTTCTCCAATGATTGCCTCATAGGCTTTAATAGGGTTTGTATACTTCCCTACAATCTTTAATTCGGATATTTTCCTTATGAATTTTTCCAATAAGTCTAACGCTATCACTTCATCATCAACTAGAATTGCTCTCACTACTTGCCCCCCTTATTGATAAATGAACCGGTTAGTAACCCCGAATATAATTTTGAAATTTAAATCAGATCGTATGTCTTTCCCTTTCATTTTTAAACAAATATAATTTTATCATATATGGAAGTTTATTCCATAACATGTATGAAGTTTTCCTGAAATATATTACCGAAATAATTTGTAAATAATTAATGCGACATTGAGTATAACAATTAAAACAAGAACAATGGTCATCGCAAATTGGAATACTGTTTGAAATGAGTAATTATCGATTTCTTGTTCGTCTTGTTCATTTTGATCATGTGGTATTCTTCCATTTTCTAAGTAGTATAATAACTCTTCCTCAATTTCCTGATTTAATTTTTCTGCATCTGGCTGTTGTTTCTCATTTATTTTTTTCTTCATTGCTTACGACCACCTAACGTGCTATATATGACAAAAGGATTGAAAACTGTTTACTCTATTCAAGCCACTCTATCTATTAAAAATTTCAACTAGCTTATGTATTATAGCTTGTTTACCTGCCAAACCACTTACACAAATTAATATATGATTTTGGAAAAAAATACCATGTGTTTGCAATCTGCCGAACATTAATCCCCTTATGTTTATTCCATTAGTCTTTAAACATATAGGCAACTGAGATTGGTATTGGCTCATTTTTTGACCGCTCTTTAACAAATCAACTAGTTTAAACGATTGTTGTTCTTTGACACGATATCGTCCAGATAAATTCAGTGTAGCTGAAGATGTAATTTCAAATGACTCGGCTAAATCCATAATTTCATGCATCGCCTTATGTCTACTACCAAAATACAAGTAAGCTAATTCAAAGATAGCACTTGGATGTTGTGTTTCTATTAATTCATCTACCAGTTCACGGTGTGTAAATAGCTGTCCTTTATTAAATGGTTTATTTGCAATACTCATCCCTTTATTTGTTGGCCATTGGTTTAAATAGCATGTCTCTTCATAACGAATCCCTTTTTTAAATAATAAATATAAAAATAAAATCGGACTAATCCCTTCAATTGCTTGTGTATTGATATATCCGAGACGAAACAGCTGTTTACCTCTACTTAAGTCATATCCTACCATTCCCCATTGTGGTTGCATTACTTCCGCTAATAATAGTGGTGTCGGCTGACGGATTTCTTTTGTTGAGCGGATGATATTGGCTGGTAATAAGTGACTGGTTTTCCTAAAGTCACTACCTGATACAGAGCCTTTCAAAACAATAAATGAATCATCAGAGCAGTAATATGGAACACGTTTAGAGAGATCTTGGGCATTGTTAAACCAACCTCCCACCATGTCAGCTGGCAATTGACGGATAACTTTCCTCATATAATGTCCATGACCAAAAACGTAATCCGCTCCAGAATCAAGGATATACGGGATAAGCAGATCATGTAGAGCTTCACTTTGGTCTCCTAAATCCGCTACCTGTCCTAAAACTAATAGCTTCGTTCCTTTGTAAAATTTTTGTTTCTCAGTAAAGGTTTGAATCGCATTAATCATCGATGGAATGGCCGCATTATGCGAATCATCGATAATGTCGATACGTCTCCTATCTTTTGTTTGTAATTGTTTTAACTCCATCACACGGTCAAGCGACTTAAAATCATACATTTTCGATAACAATGGTTGAATGTCATAATCTAATTCTGCTAAGCAAAGAAAGGTCCCTAATGTATTCATAATCGTTCCATCACTTGGTAATTTCATATCAAATTCGTAGTCTTTGTTTTTATATTGAAAAACGATTGTCGTTTTATATTTTTCATGTATCCGTTTTTTGAGGAATAGATCAGCACTATTATCGACTAAGCTGTATGTTTTGATGCGATTCGTTCGTTTTTTAGCACGTTTATATAAGATATTAAATTCATCTGGACTCATATCTTTATTGATAATCGCTAAACCATTTTCTTCTAAGCCATCAAAAATCCTCGCTTTAAATTTGGCGACATTTATCGTTGAATGTAAAGTAGACAAATGAGCTTCTCCTATAGATGTCACGACACAGACATTAGGTTTTACTGTTAATGATTGATTGCCACGATTGTTTAAAGCATTTAAAGATATCTCTAGAATCCCGATTTTTGGATTTTGACAAAGTTTTGTTCCATATAGTGGAACTCCGACCTGTGTATTATGATTACCACGTGTAGCAACAATTGTATTCATATCTTTTAATAAATGCTCAAGTATTAATCGTGTTGAGCTTTTTCCGACTGATCCTGTAATACCGATGACAGGAGACTCCATTTTATCTCGCGCAGCTTGTGCTAATTTTTTTATCGCTGCAAGACTATCTTTGACAATAATTTGTGTAACGGACTGTTCCAATTGCTGAATCGGATGTTCAGTAATAATTAAATTGCAGTTTGTATAGTATTTTAAAATACTTTCATTACCATCAACCCAAGGCAATTCTTTTCGGTGAAATTGATTCCATCTTTCTTTTGAGATTGAAATAAAGCAATTGCCTGATTTATTTTCAAGCAGTCGAGACGGATCAAATTCAAAATCAATAATTGGACTTGTTTGTTCAATTTGATTATAAAAGGCACCATCCAATATTTCTGCTATTTCCTCAAACATGAATCCTATTGTCATCTGCCATTCCTCAATTCTATTTCTCTAGATGATTATATGTCTGATATTGTTAGATTTACCTGTGTTAAATGTGGTACACGTTCATGTAGATATTGACAATATCCTGATAAATAATGTTCGACGTCATCAATTCTGACACGGAATGAATGATGGCGAATGAAAAAACCATTCACAATTAAGCTAGGATTTTTCATATACATAGCCAATTCTGGATAGAAAAATCCAACACGCTGATACTCTGCCCGCCGATCAATTGTTTCGATTAAAAATGACTCATCAATATGATTTAGTAATTCGTCTTTTTGTAATTCCTTAATTTTTGTTATCATCTTATATGCTGCCATCGTTAGTTCTAAAAATGTTGGGAAGGTGGTTTCACGATGGTAGATGAATTTCAAACGATGATGGCAATTTTTTAAACCAAAAATGAAATACTTCTCATCTGGTTCATAAGTCGTTAATTCATTAGCTGCATAACTTAACCAGTGGTCATGATGTTTCCAATAATCATGTTGAATAAAATAATCGAATGTTTTTTTAACTTCTTCTAACCATTGTTCTTTTCTATCAATTGCATATAAACGAAGTAAAGCGAAGATGGCCTCACCTTCATAATAAATAATCCGATTTAACGCTTTAATACTAAAGGTTGGATATGTTAGAACATGAATAAATCCTTCATCCGGAAGTTTCATATGAATAATGCCACGTGCCAGTGCTTGAGCAATATCTAAATAGTGATTGCTCTTAGTTACTTCCATATATTTTGTCATTGCTAATATTGCTGTTGCATTTGAACCGAGTTTAATTTCATTTTCATTTGCATAGTCGACGACAAATGCTGTTTTTTCTGGTGTATCTTCTTTGTAGACAATCGCCTCATTAATTAAATATTGCAGACCACGTTCTATTGCTTCAAGGATTTTCGGGTCTTTCAAAACTTCATACCCTTCTGTCATTGCATAAAGTGAACTAGCATGTCTTAAAATATTGTACGTACCGATTCGTTTAGCAAATGCGGAAAAGTAACCGTACTCAAATTGGCCATTTTCCTTTACTTGATTCATTAAGTAGTAGGTCGCTTTTTCGATTAAATGTTTTGTTTCTTCTTTGATATTGTCTACTTTTCGAATCCCATTTGTTAGTTCACCGTTGTATAGTTCGTGAATATCGTTGCTCGTGCTTTCTTTAAATATTGCTTTCGTTTTAAACAAATAAACATCTTGCTCCAGATACATTTTCTTTATAAATGGAAAGCGCAAGCCTTCATTATATTTCATATAGTAATTAATATTCGTCTCGTCGAGTGCCAGTGGCTGTTTTTTCACACTTCTAATCATTGCGTTTCCATTGATTTCTTGTTCTAAAAATGCAAGACGAAATTCAGTATCAAATGCAATGCCTGAACGAAAGTAATTTTTACGTGTGCTAGCGATATTTTTCTCTAATTCTAAGAATGAGATTTGTTTGATATCTGATACAATATCGATTTTTAACCATTCTGGATCGATATGGTTCTTTTGAACAAGTTGAATAGCTTTTCGTTTTATTCTTTGAAAAGCTTTTTGAAAGTTTGAATCTATCTCTTTGATGACACGCGAACGAATCATTGGATTTCCAATTGATAGGAAAATGATGTAACGATCTTGGTCGTTTATTTGAATGCTACCGATCTTACCTTCTTTGATTTTCGTGTTTAAATAGAGTTCAAAGTCGTCCATCGTTTGATTGATATAACCTAAGTTCGATATTTTCCCCATTTTTTCCCACTCCTTTTGTAATGGGAAGCATTAGTACTTGTCATTAAAATACATATTATTTCCAGTTGTTTTCTATTTGTAATATAGGAATCAGCCTACATTTTAATAAATATAGGCTGATTTTGTTAGGAAGGCGTGCTATCTTATTTTATTTCGCTGATTTACTTTTTCTTCTTCTACCAGTTAGTAATCCAGCAATTCCTGCTAGCAATGCCGTTAACCCTGCTAAACCTGTGTTAAAGATTGATGTAGCGGTATTCGGTAACTTGTCACCTTCTCCTTTAGTGTCTGTGCTATCGACTTTTTCTTTTGTTCCATCGTCAGTTTGACTTCCTGGCGCTTCATCGTCTTTGTCAGAATCTCCATCAGCGTCGGCATCGGCATCGGCGTCAGCATCGGCATCAGCATCAGCGTCGGCATCAGCGTCGGCATCGGCGTCAGCATCGGCATCAGCGTCAGCGTCGGCATCAGCGTCGGCATCAGCATCGGCATCGGCGTCGGCATCGGCGTCGGCATCGGCATCGGCGTCAGCGTCAGCATCGGCATCAGCGTCAGCGTCAGCGTCGGCGTCGGCATCAGCGTCGGCATCGGCGTCGGCATCAGCATCGGCGTCAGCGTCGGCATCAGCATCAGCGTCGGCATCAGCATCAGCGTCGGCATCGGCATCAGCGTCGGCGTCAGCGTCAGCGTCGGCATCAGCATCGGCGTCGGCATCGGCATCGGCGTCGGCATCAGCATCGGCATCGGCATCGGCGTCAGCGTCGGCATCAGCGTCGGCATCGGCATCGCTGTCATCTAGGCATTCGCCAAAATCTAATGACGTTCCTGTTCCATGATTAGCAAACAAGTCTAGGTCAATAACTGCATCTTGAACCGCAAGACCTTTTATTTCAACATTACCACAAACTTTTTCGCTAACTTTAACACTATTGACATTAACAGTCGTACCTGCAATTAATTTTAATGCAGCTAAATCGTTAACTAAATCAGTTGTTAAATCAGTTACTTGATCTGCTACATTCGTTACCTCTGCAGTTAAATTGCCTACAGTGGTTAGTAATTCATTTACTAGATTTTCTAGTGCTCCTACAACACCTTCAACAGCAGGTCCAAGTAAAGGTTTTATTAATGGGTCTAAAATTGGTCCTAATAATCCACCGAGAGCATCAATCAACTTCCCTAAAGGTCCATCACCTAATAGGGGTGCTAATACATCACCTAGAAGAGGTAAATTATCTAAATTGTTCACGAGATCTAATATATTTTCAGTGTTTATGCCGCCCTCTAATAATTTAATTTCTAAATTTGCTAAAGCTTGAGATAAATCATCCAACAGTTCTACTACAATAGAATCAATTGTTTCTTGTAAATGTTTACCTAAGCCATCACCATATTCAACCGTGATTGTTCCATCTTCATTAATTGTTACTGGGATGTCTGCTTCTTTATATGATGTTAATGAATCCAATGAACTTTCTAAGTTGTTTAATGCATCAAGTGCTGCAAGAACATCATCCAAACCGTTTACCTGAAGAATTCCAGGTGAGATATTTAATAATTCATCAACGAGTGTACCGATTTCATTCGTTAAGTCTGTAACTGTCGTAGTTAATCCACCGACTGCAGAATAAAGTCCAGGTAGATTTTCTCTTGTAATCGGTAAGATATCAACCGATACATTTGCTGTTCCACCTTCTACTAAATTACCAGCAAGTTCCGGTGCATAGAACTGCGTTACAATATTCGGATTAAGTACTTCAGTATCGGCTAATCCTCCAGATGTCATCGTTAAGGATAATTCTGATGGTTGACCTGGTACTGTCTGAACTGCTCCTGAAAGTTTTACATCTGTTAAAACATTTACATTTGCTAAGTTTTGAGCATGAACCACATTGTTTTGAAGACCAGGTAAATTCAACGTATTAATAACTGAATTCACTGGAAAAGTTAAAATAAGTGATGTTGCCGCAATTGCAGCTACTTTTTTCATTTTTTTCTTTCTATTAATCGCTTTCTTGTAATCAAAGTTTCTTTTACTCAAAAATCTCGTACCTCCTTAAAAATCTTTGATTCATTCCTAGTCCTGTTAGATAACTGTTTACCTAGAGTGTTATTAATACCTTATATTTTGCACCTCCCAAAACAATGTCGCATTCAGTCCAAATGTGACGTTTACAATTTCACAATAAATTTATCAAATACTAATGTTCAAATTCTGAAATAAAACTATACAAAAACTATACATGCTTAATTAAACAATGAATGATGTCGCTCAAACTATTATTCTCTTTATTAATTGTTCTATATCACGTTTTGGGTTTTGGGTTTTGGGTTTTGGCGGTCCGATTTGT
The DNA here is from genome assembly GCF_036516575.1 of Cerasibacillus sp. Classification (NCBI taxonomy): domain Bacteria; kingdom Bacillati; phylum Bacillota; class Bacilli; order Caryophanales; family Bacillaceae; genus Cerasibacillus; species Cerasibacillus sp. The sequence continues at coordinate 13,920 of NZ_DATBTY010000004.1, read as the reverse complement.
TAACATGAATGATAATTTTTGGAGAACAAAACTTCTATATAGGAAACGGCAGAAAGATTTATGAAGGATAAATACATATTTATGAGAGTGAATAAAAAGATACTAAAACAAAATTCTTTTAAAATGAATACCGCACGAAATCGTATTTACTTGATTTCATGCGGTTTTATTTCATGTCTTCTATCTATATTTAATTTGTTTTCAACTTCTATTCTAGTCTAAATAAATATTTAATCTGTATGTAAAATATAAGTTAAATATAACAAAACAGGCGTCACTGCTGTTTTCTTTTATGGAGTATATATTGTTAATAATAATATAAGCGCCGAATCGATCGTAATAGTCTCTCTTTTGTAATTGGTTTTAGTAAATAATCTAGCGCTTCTATTTCAAACGCATGAACGGCATATTTTCTTTCATTTGATAAAAATATAATGTGTGTATCCAAATTAATTGATAAAATTTTTTTTGCAAAATGAATTCCGTTTGTTCCTCGCATTTCAGTAGTTAAAAAAATAACATCCGGCTCCAGAACTCGAATCATTTCAAATGCTTCTTTAGGGCTGGTATATCTACCGATAATTTGAATATTCGAGATTTCACATAGTAATTTTTCTAATGTGGTAATTGTTGATACTTCATTATCAATAAGTATAGCTCTCATTCGATAGCTCCTTCCTATTAAATAAATGAATAATATTCAGCTATTTCTTATTATATCTATTACTTTACTACTAATATCGACATTTTTATTATAAATTATTGTTAAATTTTTATGACAAAGGTTTATCTTTTAATGACTCGTCAATTTTGGTACAGCATTATGCCATAAAAAAGGAGCCTCTCCCTTTCCCTATTAAACAAGTTAAAAGAATTCAGCCTTAATTTTATTTTATGCTCTTTATCAATCGATCTATAAAAGATTGAAAGCCAGCTGTACTTGCTCGCAATCGAGCTTCAAATAACATTAAGGACTGCGCAATTTTGACTCGGGACTGCGCGATTTCAAGGATAACAAAACAACTCCCCTTGCTTTATGGGGAGTTGTTGTCTTGAGGTATTTCCACGAATTGATACGAACTTCTACCTGCCTTTTTTGCTTTATAAAGGGCTAAGTCAGCATGTTTTAATAGGGTATATTTTGTTGTTGTTCCATTTACTGGAGACATGGTTAACCCTATGCTTGTTGTCACATGCAATATATTATCATTAATTTGCCATTGTGGGTGCATGGCTTCTTGAATATCTTCTGCAACACGGATGGCTTCATCGACACCATTTATTTGAGTTAAGACAATGACAAACTCATCTCCTCCGAGTCTGGCAATGATGTCGTGTGATTGAATGACGTTTTTTAACCTTTTAGAAAATTCTTCAATGACGAGGTCTCCAATATCGTGGCCATATTTATCATTTATTAATTTAAAGTGATCAATGTCTAGCATCATGACGGCTAGTTGGTCTTGGTTTGCTTTTTTCCGCTTTATTTCTTCTACTAATTTCTTATTTAATAGACGACGATTAGGTAAGCCTGTTAAAGAATCATGATAAGCAAAATGTTTTATTTTATCTTCGTATCTCTTTTTTAGCGTAATATCCATCGTTAGAAGAACCATATGACGAAAGTCACCATCTTTATCATAAACAGGTGTACCATGTAATTCTGTCCAAATCCAACCCTTGGTTTTATGTGCTTGTCTATATTTAAGTTTACAAGCCTTTTGTTCTTTAATTGAAGTTAATAACGTTCGTTCAAGTTTAAACCGATCTTCTAAAAATACTTTATGACTAAATAAGTTTCCAACATACTCCTTATGACTAAAACCTAATACATTTTGACATGATGGTGATATATAAATAATCTTACCTTGTGCATCGATTAACATAATGACATCATATGAATTTTCGGCAATAATTCTAAAACGCTGTTCATTTTCCTGCAAAATAGAAACGGTTTCTTTCATTTTTAGCTTTGCTTCTACTTCTTCTGTAATATTTTTTGTCACTGCTACGATATGTGTGCATCTATTTTCATCATTAAACATCGGGGTCAGTGTTGTTTCTGCGTGGTATGTTTCACCTGTTGCAGATTCAAATGTATCTTCGTATTGCATCATTTTCGAATAAACGGCAACCTGTTTATATTGCCTATTTAATTCTTTTGCTATTTTTTCAGGAAATACCTGATCAATTGATTTACCGAGTATCTTTTTATCTAATCCTGTTTCATTCATCGCTGCTTTATTAATAAACTCATAATTAAATGTGTGATTATTCTTAACTCTCATGACAAAAACTAAGTCATTAATACCTTCCATTAAAACATCATAATAATTCATCTGTTATTTCAGTTCACTCACTTCTGTTGTATGATATATTAACTTGATATAGTAGACATGGCTCAGCTGAAGTAATTATACTCCATCCGATCCTTAGTCGCACTTATTTCGAAGCATGTTGGCACTCCGACATACAGGACGTGCTAGTGCAGGGGCTATACGATGGGAGTAACCGCAGGCCCACGCGTTGCCACACGACGTCACATTTTTGCCCGTCGAGGCCAGAACGTCTCGCCTTTAGCTTACCTCTACATAGGATGTGCAAAGGCAGGCGATTCACGATGGGCGAGTTAACACGGGCAGAGGCTTTGCCGCAGAACGTCTCGCCTTTAGCCTGCCTCTACATAGGACGTACAAAGACAGGCGATTCACGATGGGCGAGTTAGCATGGACAGAGGCTTTGCCACAGAACATCTTACCTTTAGCCTGCCTCCTCCTGTCTGCGGGAGTCTTAGTAACGCACGCTTCTAGGATAAATTTTTAAAATATAAATAAGGATTTTCATCGATAAAATTTGTATCGGGAATATCCTTTTGTTGCTTTTGTAAAGCTGTCATATGATTGATCAGTTGAGCTAGACGTTCTTGTTCCCTATCTTGAATAATAAATTCAATTCCATAATAAAAGAGGTCACCTTTTTCTTCAATTTTCCAAATTAGTTTTCCGTTTATGCTAAATTGTTCCTGCATGATTGTAAAATAAAACCTAAATTTTAATGCAGAATGAACTGGTAAATTTAGCTTAGATAGTATTTTTAAGCCACCAATACTTATGTTTTCAATCAATATTGGAGCTGTTCCTAGGTCTACTTTCCGCTTATTCACTTCTGTAACCGATAAATCGGCAGGTAAATATTGTGGGAATATGAGTCGATAGAAACGTCGTCTTTCCTTTGTTGGCTTTTGCTTAAATTTGCATTTCGGCATTAAGTACCCAGCTTGCATCATTTTTTCAAAAGATTGAATTGGGACTGGTTTGGAAAATAAATATCCCTGAATAAAGTCACATTCTTTTTGTTTTAGAAACTCTAATTGTTCATACTCTTCGACGCCTTCTGCTACAACTTTCATATCCAAGGCTTTTGCTAGATGAATAAGCGATGAAACAATATTGGCATCTTTTTTATCTTCATTGTTAATACTTTGCACATACATCTTATCTACCTTAATTGTATCGATTTCATAATCATGTAAATACTGAATAGACGCAAACCCTGTCCCATAATCGTCAATAATAATTTTGATACCGAGCTTTCTCAAATCCGTTAGTGTTGAACGAACGCTTTTTCTATTTTCTAGTTCTTTACTTTCTGTGATTTCAAACATGATATATTTAGCAGGAATATCGTATTTATCTAGTAGATTTTTCACATATTCCACGAGTCCCTTTTTCAATAAACGAATGGGCGAAATATTAATTGCAATGGGGCGCAGTGTATATCCTTTGTCCTTCCAACGACGGAGGTCAGAACATACTTGTTCAATCGTCCAATCAGTCATATGATTAATTAAATGATTCTCCTCTGCCAATGGGATAAACTCACCGGGTGACACAATACCCCATTCTTTATGATTCCAACGAATTAAAGCTTCCGCACCGACAATAATACCACTATAGGAATTCACTTGCGGTTGATAATATAACTCAAACTCTTTATGCTGAATCGCTTTTCGCATATCTTTTTCGAGAATGTACTTTTTATAAGCTGAAATATCTTTAGAGTATGAATAAATTTGGTAATTACTCTCTCCTGACTTTTTCGCATGGTAGAGTGCTGAATAAGTTCTTTCAAGTAGTGACGCTTTATTTGTACCATCTTCAGGAAAAAAACTAATACCTATACTTATCGTTTCATGTAAATCATATTCCTTTATCGTAATTGGGGTCATAAATAGTTCCATGATTTCTTCAGCTTTATTAAAGACGGCTTGTTTTGTTTTAAAGTGTTCCATAATAATGATAAATGTGTGGCTACTCATCCGGGCTAAAAAGGTGTCATCAGACAAAATGTTTTTTATTTTATTTGCTGAATGCTTTAACACTTTGTCACCTATTTTATAACCTAATGCATGATTTATTTGCTGAAAATTGTCTACCTCTACACACATTAAAGCAAATGGAGATGTTCCTTTACAAAGTTTCCTTAATCTTTCACGGATGCTTTTATGATTCGGAAGACTTGTTAGCGAATCATAGTTTGCTAAGTAATGTAATTGTTCCTTCGTCTCGACTTCTGCGGTAATATCCGTCAGCATTCCGAATAAATGTGTGACTTCTCCTTGGTCGTTTAGCTTTGGTATCGTTTGATCCAAAACCCATTTCATCGTGCCATCACCAGATATAATCCGGTATGTATGATTGATTTCTTTCCCTAGTAATAAATCAGATTGTTTGGCAGCTACAGAGTGAAGGTCGTCAGGATAAATCATTTCTTCCCATTTAAATGTATGTCCGACCACTTTCTCTCTTGAAACTGCAAATAAATCTTCTAATCCTTTAGAAAGAAATAGAATTTCCCCAGAAGGGTACTCTTTCATCCAAATTGCCGCATCTAAATGATCAAAAATATGTTGATGATTTTTCGAGGAACAAATTAAATTATTTTCTAGCTGTTTCTGTTCTGTATAATCTTTAATGACGCCAACTAATTTTTCCGGTCGATTATCTTTATACAGGATTTGCGCTTGAACTTTCATATAACGTAATTGTCTCGTTTTGCCATGTGAAATCCTAAAAGATGTCGTCAAATCTGCTCCTTGTTGAATCGACTTATTTATTTGCTTATACGTTTCCTCAAAATCATCGGGATGAAAATATGTCGATAATGTTTTCAAATTGATTGAAGGTGTTTTTTCAATTCCAAATAGATCATAAAATGAGTCAGAGCATAACAAAGTATCGTCTTTAATGACATACTCCCAGCTTCCTATATTGGCTATTTGTTGCGCATGACGTAAATGTTGGTTAAGTAGTTTTTTATTTTCTATTAATCTATAAAAACGCGTGTAATCTTGGACAATCACACAAATACTCAATATTGTGCCATTATTTGCTTTAATCGGGATAAAAGTTAATGTGAGGTTTAGCTGCTGTGATTCTTTATTTTGTATGGTTAGCTCACGACTGTTAATCTCGCCTGATACGGCTTGATTAAAAGCTGAAGCGAGTAGGTCAAAGGATTGTTCCGGAATCAATTTTTTTAAGTGAATCTTAGCCTTAGGTGGTTGCCCTAATAACGCATTCACCTTCTCCCTATTTTGCGATATAACTCTCCCTTTTGTTGTAATGAAAAAAATTAAATCCGGGTGATGGTGCACGAGAGATGCAAAATAGTTAAATAACAAATGGTTTTCCTTGCCTAAATCATTTTCCTTAATATATTTTTCATCTTTAAATAAAGATGTTATAAGTCTTGGTAGTCTTTCCATAGATACCCACCTCTTGAAAAAATATAATTTCACAGGACTTTATGCTTATTATAACGGAGCGTTATCGTGTTTTATATAGTTATCATGAATTTTATATGACATTATTTATAACTATTTCATTTTTCTACCATTTTTTGCCAACACCTGCGAGGTTGACAAATTTGCCTGGGGTCGCGCGATTTGGGCGGGTGGCGGCAGAATCGAGCGCTGAGGCATCGGAATCGAGCGCTGGGACGCTGGAATCGAGCGGTGAACCCCTGAAATCGAGCGCTGGAGCACTGGAATCGAGCGGTGAACCCCTGAAATCGAGCGACGACTGGCTATAAAGGTGAACTGGGACCGCGCGATTCTGGCCTGGGATTGCGCGATTTTACCACGGGACTGCGTGAATCCACTAGACAAGTGCGCTTCCCTTTCAAAATTTTACACTATGTTTACGATAGTTTAACAGTTTATAAACAATAGCAGTCTACAATGTAATATGGGTTATTTTTGTAGAACATAATAATGGAGGGAAGCCCATGGTTAAAAGAAAGGGTCAATCTATTATGGCAGCGATTTCGGCTGTCATCATTTTTTTGACATCACTCATTCCTGCGATGCCGGTTGTTGTGGCAGCTGAGAGTGTTGATGGTGTCGAATTGAATTCTAGTGATGGCAATGCACAACTAGAGAGTAAGAATTTACAACATGTGAAGGAGGTTCAAGTAGATACTGAGACTCGTCATGAGGAGGAGAATGCGTCTAGCACAAACGACCAAGAAATTGAGGATGACTCTCACGCGGATTCAACTGTGATAGATGAACAACCTGCTACGTCAGAGAAGTCTTCTAGTCATGAGAAAAAGACGCCTGCTACGACTGAATCAAGTAAAAATGAATCGACTTCAGCAACTGAGGAAAAACAATCTGAAGAAGCAAAGACAGATAAAGAATCGACTCTAGTGGACGAGGAAGTAAACAAATCTGATGCTGAACCATTTGAAATTTCTCATGAGCCACTAAAGAAGATTAATCGTAAGGAAAATATCACGCTACAGGCTGCTGTGCCACAAGCGGATAAAGTAACAGTGACATACCAGACGGGAAAAGGGATGGCTAAAGAGGTTTTACCGCTTGAGCGTCAAGGTGAGACGGATGAGTTTTCATTGACAATTCCGGCGAACAAGCTTGAACAACTTCTCTGGTCACCAGTCTTCTACTATTCTATACAAGCGGTCAATGAAAGTGGAGAGGAAATCGCGACAGAAACATATGCAGTCACGGTCGAATTAAATGAAACGGTTGATGCACAACAGTTACCTCCCCTACTTATTACTGAGCTTGTGCCTGATACGGCCAATGTGAATAAAAAAGATGGCTATGAATTTATTGAAATCTATAATAATACGAATCAACCTATTAACATGAACGACTATCAAATTATTTATCGCTATCCAGATGGGAAAGCGGATTTAATTTGGGAGATTAAAGATGATAAGGTCGTTCAACCGCAAGAAGCTTTTATTGTTTGGATTCATAATGAAGGAAATAAAGATTTAACGCTCGACGATTTTAATAAACAATATGGACTCGATTTAACAGAAGACCAAGTGGCGATTGTTGAATCGGTTGGGATGGCTAATAGTGCTGAGCGAACAATTATTATAGCAGATCATAATAAGAACGAACTCGTCTCTGCTACTTATGTAAAAAATGATGTTCAAGCAGACAAAGGGATTGTTTATAAATATCCGTCATCAGGAAATGAAATGAAAAGAGTCGGTATAAGTGAAACAGTAACACCGACAGCACTCTTACCTGGGCAAGTACCGAGTGAGCCTGTACGAGTCGATGATCTTGGTGAATTAGCAATTAATCATACACCAGTAACAAAACTGAGTCACGATCAATCGTTTACATTAGATGCGATGGCTCCGAATGCTTCAACTGTTACAGTCACATATCAAACTGGAAAAGATATGGAATCAAAAGAAATGGCACTTAAACGCCAGGGTGAGACGGATGAATTTTCACTACATATTCCAGCTGAAATGGCTCAGGAGTTGTTCTGGTCTCCGGTATTCTATTATTCGCTTCAAGCAGTCGACGCATTAGGGCAATCCGTAACGACTGAAACGTATGAAGTTGAAGTAGAACTTAATGAATCAGTTGATACACAAAAGATGCCCCCACTATTAATCACAGAAGTTACACCAGATACGGTGAATGAAAATGGTGCGGACGCATATGAATTTATCGAAATCTATAATAATACGAATCAACCAATCAAAATGAATGATTATCAAATTATTTATCGTTATCCAGATGGGAAGCCAGACCAATTTTGGCCGTTTAAAGACGATAAAGTCATTCAACCTGAAGAAACGTTTATCGTTTGGATTCATAATTCTGGTAACAAACATTTAACATTGGACGACTTTAACAAACAATATGGGCTCGATTTAACAGAAGATCGTGTCACAATTGTTGAATCAGAAGGGATGGCGAATGGGTCGGAACGGACACTCATCATCGCTGACAGTTACAAAAATGAAATCGTCTCTGCGACTTATAATGACGGTGGTCGTGATGTGAAAGCTGATCAAGGCATCGTTTATCGTTATCCTTTATCAGGAAACATAATGAGAAAAGTTGGTGTTGGTGCTGGAGTTACACCGCTTGAAGTTATGCCAGGTCAAGTACCTAGTGAACCTGTTAAAGTAAAAGTAAGTGGTGAAGCACCTGTCATTAAACATGACGTTCCTACTTTAGAAAGTGACTCAGATATTGAATTACGTGTACGCGTTTCATCAGATCAACCGCTACTCGGTGTGAATGCACATATGACACAGAGTAAAAAGTTTTCCAAAGACACAATTGTTATGGAAGAAACAGATGAATCAGGTGTTTATACAGTAACGATTCCACGGGCGGATATATGGAGCGACACGCTATATTATCATTTCACAGCTGCAAATGAAGCTGGCGAAACAATCAGTGAGTCTTATGAACTTTCTGTACCGCAAGTGGAAGTAGATTACCAAACGTTACCGGAACTTTTAATTACCGAACTCGTTCCTGATAGTACAAATGTAAATAGCTTAGATGGTTATGAGTTTATTGAAGTATATAACAACTCCAACCAAGATATTAATTTTAACGATTATGTTATTCGTTACCGTTATCCAAATGTTGGTAAACCAGGGGATTTGATTTGGGAACCGACAAATGATGGAAAAGTGATTATTCCTTCTGGTGAAGCAATCGTATTCTGGATTATTAACTCAGGTAATGGGCATTTAAGTGCCGATGATTTCAATCACAACTACGGTACAAATTTAGTAGAAGGAAAAAATTTATTCCGTATGCATAATAATGGAATGGCAAATGGCAGTGAGCGCACACTTGTCATTGCAACAAAAACAGGACATGAAATTTCCCGTGCTAGTTACAATACTGACGTAAATATTAAAGACGTCTTTGCTGATAAAGGTATCTTTTATCGTTATCCCGTTGACGGCACACTTGATTCAATGAAAATCAGTGCGGGTGATTGGAATGCGACGCCAGGTTCTGTCATGGATGAAAAAGTACCTCATGAAAAGGTACAATTAGCGCTTGATGAAAAAGCACCTGTTATTGAAGATTTAACAGCTGTAAAGGAAGTTTCTTCTACGGAACCAGTTACAATCGAGGCGAAAATTACCGATGACCAACAAGTGAAAGCGGTCAGCTTATTTTACCGAACGAGTGAAAATGATGATTTTACAGAAGTGAATTTAGAAGAACTGAGCAATCACCGTTTCAAATTAACGATTTCTGAAGCAGAATTTATCGGGCGAGAAAAACTAGAATACTACTTTGTTGCTCGCGATGGAACGAATACATCTGAGACAGATTTAACTGTCTTACCGATTAAACACGATCATGCTCTCGATGGTTTACGATTAAATGTAAAAGAAAGCGACTTATTATCAGGCAAAGCGCTTATTAAAGCGACTGCTGATGATGCGGCAGATGACATGCACGTTTTTGTTGATGATGAACCATTAACTGAGATGTCAAAAGCGCTCGAATCTGAAGCTTACTTTGCTTTTGAAGTGAGAAAAACCGATTTATATTTTAAAAATGGTGTCACAATGGGCGACGATATTTTGCATGTGTTTGATGACACAACAAATGAATATACGACATTAATCGTACCTGTCGAACCAGAGCGACTTATCCCTGGGGACAACACGATTACTGTTCGTGCAGGAACAAAAGTAAGCCCATTTGATTTAGAATCAACAGAAAACCGTGATGACTTTTATATGAAAAATATTCGACTTATTTTAGCGGATGGAACAATCATTCGTGATGCTAAGTACACAGATCCAAATGTCGAACATGCTATTGGTGATAGTGCGGGGATGGATTGGGTCTATGATTTCGTCTTTACGATTGATGAAGAACATTTCAGCTCTCACGCTTTTGATTGGGACACAACCCAAACGACAGATGGTGAGCACGTCGTAAAAGCGGTTTACAATAATGAAACAGTCGAAGCGCGTGTCATTGTGGACAACACAGCACCTAGCATCGAACCGACGATTGAAGCTGGAAAAACATATAAAGGTGCTTTCACAATTGATGCGGATGTGGCAGATGAGACAAGTGAAGTTGTTGAAGTCACTGCACAGTTAAATGATAGCTATATTTCACTGCCATATGAAACGAGCTCCGCGCTATTAGAAGAAGGCAAGCATACGGTCGTCTTTACAGCTACGGATGCCGCTGGCAATATAGCTGAAAAGCGTGTCACATTTAAAGTCGATGCGGAACATCCAAATGCTCCGGGTAAAAAAGATGGCGACGTTGACGCAACAAAAGCAAACTTAGCGGTTAAGGTGACTGACCCAACTGGTGATGACTTGGATGTAAGTTTTTATGAAGCGTTCCAATATCGTGCTGATGATGAAGCGATGACGATTTCAACACATGCTTCAGATACAGAACCACCTAGGGAATTTAGACCTGATGGGGAACATGTTTTAAACGATGATGAACGTGCGCGATTGGTGAATGTTGATGGTGAAACAGTGGCAAATGAATCGTATGAACAATTCCCATATCACCGTTTTGATGTCACCGTTGATGAAAAAGTGAGCGCTGATAATCGAGTGGAAATCGTTTGGCAAGGTTCTTCCCTCCCTGGTCGTAAAGTAACGATGTACGCTTGGAACTATGAAACAGAACGCTGGGAAGAACTCGTTTCACATATTGCTGGTGAAGAAGCTTTTCAATTGGTTGGTGAAGTGATTGCCGGTGATTATGTGAAAGATAGGCATGTGAGCGTGATTGTGCAGGATGAGATTGCGGGTGGTACTGACGTTGGTACTCGCGATTCCGACCGTTCAGACGCCAACAGTAAACCAGCTACAGTCGACGTGATGGGCTCAGAAAAACTGGAACATGATTTTACAGTAACTGGAAATGAGTTTTCATTTGTCTGGTTTACTGACACGCAATATTATTCTGAATCATATCCACATATTTACGAGTCACAAGTGAAGTGGATGGTTGAGCAAGCTGATAACTTAAATTTAAAATATATTTTCCATACAGGAGATTTAGTCGACAAACATTATGATATGAAACAGTGGGTAGTGGCTGACCGTAACATGAAAATCCTAGATGATGCCGGTATCCCATACGGCGTCCTCGCTGGTAACCATGATGTTGGCCATAAAGAAATTGACTACACCAATTACTATGATTACTTCGGAGACCATCGCTTTGAAGACAGACCATATTTTGGTGGTTCTTATTTAAATAATCGTGGCCATTACGACCTTATCTCAGCAGAAGGAAACGATTTTATTATGATTTACATGGGCTGGGGCGTTGATGAAGATGGCATTAAATGGATGAATGATGTTTTAGAAAAATATCCAAACCGTAAAGCTATCTTGAATTTCCATGAATATTTACTAGCAAGCGGATCACGTAGCCCTATTGCTGATAAGATTTATGAGGAAGTTGTTAAGCCGAATAAAAACGTTTTTGCTGTTTTATCTGGACATTATCACAATGCTCAAACATTAGTTGATGAAATTGATGATAACGGTGACGGCGAGACAGATCGCGTTGTCTATCAAATGCTTGCTGACTACCAGGCTGGACCTGAAGGCGGGCAAGGATTTTTGCGGATTTTAACATTCGATCCTGAGACAAATACGATGGATGTGAAAACATATTCACCTTATCTCGATAAATTTAATTTCTATGACCCGAAAGAATTCCCTGGAAAAGACGAATTCGTCGTTGACTTTGACTTAACACCTCAATTGAAAAAAGTTGAGACAGATTTTGTTGAAGTCAATGTCTACACAAATGATTTAATTGGTAAAGTAGACAATGTTCCAAGTGGTGAAACAGCAACGGTCGTCTGGAGTGACCTCGATCCGAATGAAACGTATTTTTGGTACGTTTTAGCTGAAGATGCATACGGCGGTAAGACCCACTCTGACATCTGGTCATTTATGACAAAAGATGGCGAAGTGATTGATCAACCTGGAGATGATAGCTCGGGCGGAGATGATGATGGCGCTGGTGGCGATACTGGCGGCGGTAACTCTGACCCTGGTAGCGAAAGTCCTGGGGACGGTGCTGGTGATAGCTCTGATGACGGTGCAGGAGATGATGCTGGCTCTGATAACGGCAATGATGGAGCTGGCAATAACGATTCTGCTAATGACACACATGCAAAAGATCAAATAAATGGTGATCAAAGCAACGTCACAATCACTAAAGATAAAACAAAAACAGGAACAAAACTACCAAGCACCGCAACTAACCTATATAACTATATTCTAGCCGGTATCCTGCTACTAATTGGCGGTATGACCGTCGCGATTAGAGTTTGGATTAGAAGAAAATATAATTAATCAAAAAGAACCGTCCGCGGACGGTTCTTTTCATTTTTATTTTTGGATGAGGAGAAGCAGCAGCGCGCGATTTTGGACCGGGGTTGCTGGATTTTGGCCTTCGCACCGCTCGATTTTGAGCACGCACCGCTCGATTCTGAGCCCGCACCGCTCGATTCTGGCCCCGCACCGCTCGATTCTGAACCCGCACCGCTGGATTTTGACCTCGCACCGCTCGATTCTGGCCTCGCACCGCTCGATTAAGTCTATAATTTGTTTAGGAAATATGGTATGTCTTTTGAGAACCATCTCCTATATTTATGTGAGTAATATAGATTTGCAGATTTTAATAATCTTGTAGCAAGCTGGCGACTCTCCACCTGCAAAAAATACCGGCATTCGCGGTTGGAGATGCCTCGACCAAAGATAATGAGAAATTCTCTAATGGTAGGGATGTGAGCTGTTCGAGAGGTATGCCGACATTTTTGACAGAGCCATTTTTCCCGATAGCGTACCATACCAATCTCGCTACAGGCTGGGCATTTGACGCCGGGTTTGATGTCTTTGAGCTGAATCTTGAGTCGATTGCAGTAATCGATATATTTGGTATGGGCATTTTTAACTATTAGTTGGCCAAGTTTGACGTGGTTGATTTTTCGGTATGGCTGGGATTCGAAGTGTTTTTCTAGTGTGAGTATTTTTTGTGGGATATGTTCGCCATGTGAAACGATCTTGGTAATTCTTTCTTTCGCTCCTCCCTCCCCTGTTACTTTAATAACTGTTTCTGGGTCGGCGATGACTACAAAATAGTGGATTGGGATGGAATGGATATTGTGTTCGTCGAGCCATTGGATGAGATTCATGCGCTGTGCTTCGGCTTGAGAAATCGGGTGGCGAAAGCCTGTTTCGGTCTCCCCGTCATTGCGGATGAATTGGTTAAGATCTGTGTCGAATGTGATTTGGTTGGCAAAGTTTTTTACTTCGAGAGGGAAAATAGCATAATTTGAGAGTATCAAGGTGTCGATCTGGAAGGTTCTATCCTTATTTTTTAGAGTGATGCCTCTGAGGATGGTGAATTTTTTTCTTAGGAAATTGATATGATAGTCGACTTTCTTTTCTCCGATATAGCCTTTGAGATGGCGGTGGAATAAGTTTGTTACATCATTGTGGCTTGCATGATTGGGGACAAGACGTGGGAGTGCAACTTCTGACCACAGCAAGATGTAAGGTTTTGTTCGCTCCAGCATATAATGCCTCCTTAAA
>NZ_DATBTY010000003.1:0-189887 GCF_036516575.1 Cerasibacillus sp. | reverse complement strand
AAACAACTGGAACAAACATAACCCCACCAGTTGGGCCAATGACACGTTTTATATAACCAATCCCCTGTTTCATAAATATGTCATCGATGATATTGATATCTTCACTAATTGTCGTTTTACCTGAATTAAATTGCTCAGCGAAAAAAGCTAATCGCTTGAGTTTACGAGGGTTCTCCAGGAAAAAATTAACCATACCTACAATTCGCTCTTCTCTTTTCATACACACACCTCATAATAAATCCGAATGATATCTTCAAATATATCATTATTGTACGTGTTTCAGCAAGATTAACAAATTGACTTATCCATCACTTGCAGCTTTAAGGTCAGTTTGAAGTGGAACTCTTCTCGCTTAAAAGCGATAAAAAGGTCGCCCCATTTAATGATTAGGACAGACCTTAACTAAAAATTCGCACGAGAAAAACATCCTTACAAAATCCCCGCATGCCATTATAGATACGTTTAGCCTTTCTTTCTTGTTCTACCAAGCCATAAATGGTTGGACCACTGCCACTCATTAATACACCTGTAGCACCTGCTTTTATCATTTTTTCTTTTAATCGTTTCACTTCTGGGTACATTCGCATCGTTATATCTTCTAGCGCATTACCTAAATGCTGACACATCTTTATAAAATCACCTGTATGTAAAGCATGAATAACATCTTCCGTATTCGGATGATGAAGCTTTTCTAATTCGATTTGTTGAAACACCGTTCGAGTCGATACACCAATATCAGGCTTTGCTAAAATGACCCAACACGGTGGAGGATCAGGTAGTGGCTCAATTTTTTCACCACGACCTCTTGCAACAGCCGTTTTGCCGTATACACAAAAAGATACATCAGAACTTATCGTCGCCCCTAGATGAGCTAATTCTGCCATCGACACATTAACATTCCATAAGCGATTCAAACCACGTAGAACAGCAGCTGCATCTGCACTTCCACCACCAAGTCCGGCACTAACTGGTATACATTTATCAATTTTAATATGAACACCTTTATTAATATTATATTTTTCCTTAAATACTTTGGCCGCTTGATAGGCTAAATTCCGCTCATCATTTGGTACAAACTGACTCCATAATGTAACCTCAATTTGATTGTTTCTTAATGGAGTTAACTCTATACGATCATATAAATCAATTGTGGTCATGACCATTTCCACATCATGATAACCGTCATCACGTTTTTTTATAATATCTAGTGAAAGATTAAGCTTTGCAGGTGCTTTTTCATAAATAGCCATTAAGTTAGGTCACCTTCTTTTATCGTATTAAAATTGTACCATAATGATTTATTACAAGCGACCATCTTTATGAAAAAAGGCAGACCACCTAGGGTCTGCCTTTTTTCATACTTTCCTCAGCTATTTGGATTGCTCGCTTTACCATGTTCCCTGCATCACGCGCCTTAATTCCGCCCCAGCCTTCCTTTTGAACCGTGTCGTAAAATCCTAACTCTTTCGCTATTTCCTCTTTCAACTCGTTCGACATGATTCCACGTCGTGCCATGTGAAAGACCCTCCCTTTTATAATAAAGAGTATGTTACGACATGTTTAGTTTGGCTAGTGAATGAAAGCATATTCATGTTAAACATAACCAATTGATTTTTAAACAAAAAAAAGAGTAGTAAGTCGATCCACTACTCTGCAACTGCTTTATCATCAAAAAACAACTCTACTGTTTCTGTTAACACATCGGCATAGCTATATGAAACACGCTCAAAAGCGTTCTCATCTTGATCTAGCTCTACAACGAAAACAGATGGATAAATTTCCGCTAAAACGCCGTTGCGTTCGATTGTTCTTCTTCTACCGCCATTTGCTTTTAAGCGTAACGGTTCTCCAATCTTATTTTCTAAACCACGCTTGATTTCGAGTAATGTTTTTGCCACTACACTCCACCTCACTATACATAATATAACACAGCTACACAAAAAAGTCAAATAAAATATTATATTATAACAAACAAATGCTTAGTGGTGCAATAGATAAATCTATTATTTTGTTATTAGTATGGCTAATTGTTAACATTCTATGTATGAAAAAATCATACATCATGGTTTAATCTTTCTCTGATTGGATATAGGGCATACCAGTTCTGAGAAGTCCCTTTGTTTCAATTCCACCTAATCCTTTTTCACCCGATAATGTATTGCGTAAGACATCCCACACATTAATCTTATCCATAAATGATGTATATGCCACTTTAGCAACAATATATACTGGATCTAAAGCATGTATATTAATTCTCGAAGGTGAACTAGCAAAATTTGCTCCTGCACGAATAAGCGATTCAAAATGAGATTGACAAGCACCTGCAAAGATAACAAGTTGATCTAAAGAAGGAATGACTTTACGTGCTTCTCGTACCGCTTCTACAAAGTATTTGGAATTTCGATAAGCACGCAAGTCATTTTTATCTCCCTTATGCCTTGAAAAAGAATCATGGCCAGTTATCGTCATAATATGAGGTTGAATTTTGTTTATAAGTTCAGGGATTTGAAATGGCATATCTTTTTCTAGTAGGTGGAGTCCATGTACTTGAAGACCAAGTCGTTCGTAGAGATTAATACACTTTTTTAAATATATGGGATCCCCATCGATATGGAGCACACGTGGTGGTATTTGAAAAAAATCTACTTGCTTGTAACTGTCACTTGCCATATAATCACGTTTTTCTTTCATTAACAAATAATCTTGCTTAAATAATCGATATGAGTTTTCTACTTTTTCTTTAGCCTTTTTTCGGTGTTTCTTTAGTTCGCGTTCTTCTGTATGAACTAAATCTGTTAAAGGAGCATCTGCAATTAACCGAATCTCTTCTCCGTGTAAGGAGCCCTCCTCATCTTTCAGTGAAGCTATTCGAAACAACACATCATTACCATACGATTTTCTCGTCACGAGATCTCCTATTGAGAACCTACTTTTTGCATTCATCCTTCCACCTCATCATTGACATATGATCTATATCATAGCCTATGCGAGATTGTTTTTTTATGTACTTAAAAAGATAGAGCATTTTAAACATCATGCCCTATCTATATCACTTACATGACTGTATCAACTTTTTTATTGTCAGGCTTTGTCGCATCGATCATAAGGAAAACAGCTGAAAGAATATGCATGACCATGCCAACAAAAGGAATCCAACCAATGCAGTCAATATATCATTACTTTCCGAGGAATTCGATTTATATAAAAATAAGGAAGCTATCCATGATATTTTAACAAATAGAATAGCTTCCTACACTTATATTTCTTTATAAAAAGCATTCGCCAATAAGGCAAATTCTTCAATTGATAAAGTTTCTCCACGTCTGGAACCATCAATCTCGATTGTTTCTAGTACATTTGTGATAGCCTCTTTTGTAAGCGTCCCTTTAAATTTTGTTGTCAAGTTATTACGCAATGTCTTCCGCCTTTGGGCAAAACTTGCTTGGACAATTTCAAAAAAGAAATCTTCATTAAGAACATCAACAGGTGGCTTTTCTCTCTTTGTTAATTGTAAAATACTTGATTCCACATTTGGTTGTGGCATAAATACCGTTTTTGGAACAGACATGACAATATCTGCTTCTGTGTAATATTGAACGGCAATCGTTAAGGAGCCATAACTTTTCGTCTGTGGTACAGCAGCCATTCGTTCAGCTACTTCTTTTTGAATCATGACGGTTATTTGTGAAATCGGTAAATCTTCTCTTAATAATTTCATTAGAATCGGTGTTGTAATATAATACGGCAAATTAGCAACAATTTGTATCGTTTGTTCTTCTTGAAAATACTGACTTATGATTGCCTTTAAATCCGCTTTTAGAACATCTTCATGCACTATATGAACATTATGATAGTTGGCTAATGTGTCATTTAAAATAGGAATAAGACGTTGATCAATTTCTAAAGCAACAACTTGACCTGCATGAATAGCCAACTGTTCCGTTAATGCACCAATACCTGGACCAATTTCAATTACCCCTGTCGTATCATCAATACCCGCATGATAAATAATTTGATCGAGTATATTGACATCAACTAAAAAGTTTTGTCCTAAACTTTTTTTAAAGGCGAAGGCGTATTTTTGTAAAATCTCATTTGTTTTTGTCGGTGTTGCGATATATTTTTTATTCGGCATCAGCTTTTTCTTCCCTTTCTATATCCCGTAAAGCTTGTTCGACTTCTGCTTTGGTGATTTGAAACATCGATAAGCGTTTTAGGAGCTGCTTCCCATTAACATGCCCAATTTTTAAAATTTCTCCAAGGCGTTTACGACGTTTGTTAGCTCCTTTACCACCGATTAGTCCATATTCTAGTAAATCTTGTTGATCAAAAATGGGTGTATTTGTTTCAGTTAATTCATAGACATGCCGTAAAGCCTCTTGAATATCTTCAATAGATGCATGTTCGATTCCAAGGCTTTTGTTCTTTGGATGTTTCGCTTGAGCTTGTTCTCTTGAAAGAAAGGCATGTTTACACCCTGGAACAGCTTGATCAATAATATGGCGAATCCGTTTTCCCGGATAATCCGGATCAGTAAATATGATTACACCACGCTTTTCTTGGGCATGGCGAATAGCTTCTAATATAGCATCATTAATCGCAGAACCATTTGTTTCGATCGTATCTGCTTGGACCGCTTGGTTGACTTTGACTGTATCGTCTTTTCCTTCAACGACAATAATTTCTTTAAGTTGCAAGTTTTTCACCTTCTATAAATAAAACAATGCTCTTACCATAATAGCATGGTAAGAGCATTGTTTTCACTTAATAATTAATCAAGAACAATTACTTTTACTTTTTTTCTGCCAAATGCATAGGCCGCCTTTTTATTAGGGAAATGTAAATCGATACGATGGCCTCTAATCGAACCACCTGTATCTCCTGCAATTGCTTTCCCGTAACCTTGGACCCATACAGTAGAACCTAATGGAATAATGCTCGGATCAACAGCGACCACTTTGATGTGCGGATTAGCCTTTAAATTAATTCCTGTTGCTGTGTAACCTGAGCAACCATTACATTGTGCTGTATAAGCACTCGCATCCATGTAATAAACTTTTCCAGACTTTTTATCACTTTGAGATGGTTTTGCCTGTGTCTTAGTGTTAGTCTTAGTTACTAAAGTCGCTTTCGGTTTTGAACCATTTGTTTTAACAATTTTTAAAGGTTCTTTTGTTCCAACCTTAACGACACGATCGACTGGTTCTTCTTTAACCTTTTCACTTATGATCTTTTTATCGACAGTTTTACCATTTTCTTTCGTAATTTTAATCTTCTTCTGAAGGATTCCCTTTTTCCCCTCTTCTGATACTTCTTCTTTTCCTTTTTCAAGAGTATCATCTTCTTTTCTAACAGTTTTAAAATCAATCACTTCTTCTTTTTCAACTGTTTGAATGTCAACACGTGTCACTTTAATCGTCATCTCTTCAGTAACCGTTTTATTTAGTTTGTGATTGATTTTATCATCACTTTTCGGGTCAAAGGAAATATTTGCTTGTGCTAGGACATCTTTGACTGTACCACCAGTTGTCATCACATGCTTTGATTTTTTCTTCCCATCTTTTACTTTGACTTGAAATGCTTTCTTTAGATTGATTGTCATATTCTCAACGATCTTATCATTTGCTTGATGGGATAAATCATCATGTTCTGAAACTTCAAGTCCTTCTGCTTCTAGAAAATCGCCCACTGTTTCATGTACCGTATAATATTGTTTCTCAACATCATCAACGGTCACTTTGACTACCTTTGCTCGTGTATAGGCAATTTCCATTCCATTTTCTACTGTTGCGTTTATATCATGTGATAGTTCATCATGTTCTCCAACTATAATTCCAATTTCTTCTAGTAAATCTTGTATTGTATTAGCATGTGTTTTGATTGTTTGATTTTTGCCATTATCGGCAAATACTACTTCCACTTTTGATGTTTCGTAAAGAACCACGACTGAAAACAACGTTAGTGCGATAACACCAATTGTTGAAACCAATGGCCTTAATTTTGCAGATGGAAATAGCTTTGAAAAGTTTCGCATGCATCTTGCCTCCTTGATTCGTGATTGATTATATAAAGGGGCAAATGCAAAGTCAAAGTTATTCCGATTACGAATAAGTTACATTTAGATTACAAACAGGAATGAACCTTTGATTTGATATTTGATCAGCCGTTCAAGTCAATGGTATCAATATCAAAACAAGTAGTCTGAAAATTATTGAGATTAAAATGTGTGGGCTATTTTCCAATTTTCCTTGGAATAACTGAAAAAATAAATTCCTTTTTATTCCATTTCAAGCTTACTTTTATTAATTTTAAACAGTGAAAAGGCATTTTTTGTTGTGATTTCAGCGACCTCTTTCACCGAAATCCCCCGCAACTGAGCAATTTTCTCAGCAACTAATGTGACATATGCCGGTTCATTACGTTTACCACGATTTGGGTGTGGTGCTAAATAAGGGGCATCTGTTTCAATTAGCAAGCGGTCTAATGGAACGATTTTAGCAACTTCTTTCGGATTAACTGCATTTTTAAATGTTACTGGACCACCTAAAGAGATATGAAAATTCATATCTAAGATTTTAGGGACATATTCAGTCGTATCACTATAACAGTGCATAATACCACCAATCTCTTTCGCGTTTTCCTCTGCCAAAATCTGAAGCACATCTTCAGTTGCCTCACGGTTATGAATAATGATTGGCATGTTGACATGCTTAGCAAGTTGGATTTGCTGGCGGAATACATCTTTTTGAACGTTCTTGGGAGATTTATCCCAATGATAATCAAGTCCCATTTCTCCTAAAGCAACTACTCTCGGGTGTGCACTTAATGTTTCAATCCACTTTAAATCTGCTTCCGTCATATCAATTGCATCAACAGGATGCCAGCCAACAGAGGCATACATGTTTTCATATTGATTAACGATTTCAAGTGCTAATTCGATTGTTTCACGATCAAATCCGACCACATTCATATACTTGACCCCTGCATCATGGGCCCGTGTAATCACTTCATGACGATCTTCCTTAAATTGATGTGCATTTAAATGAACATGTGTATCAAATAACATAAAAATACTCCTTTATTAAAGTTAAGGTCAATCTCCTTGAAAGAGATTGACCTTAACTTTTCTAATTATTTTACAACTGAGCCATTTGGTAGTGATGAAGCAACAGATACTAGTGAAAGTTTTCCAGTTGTTTCATCTTCTCCTGATAAAATCATTCCTTCTGACCATTCACCACGTAATTTAACAGGTTTTAAGTTTGTCACACAAACGACCTTTTCCCCAATTAATTGTTCTGGTTTATAATATTCAGCAATACCAGAAATAACTTGCCGTGTCTCTGTTCCAAGGTCGAGCTGGAACTTCAGTAATTTATCTGCTCCTTTTACTTTTTCACATTTAAGAACTTCGGCAACACGTAAGTCCAATTTTACAAATTCGTCAAACGTTATTTCAGGCTTTTCTTCTTTTTCTTCTTGTGGTTCTGCTTTGGAACCGCCCATCATAGCAACAATCTGCTCCACTTCCTCTTCCATATCTAGGCGTGGGAAGAGTTGCTCACCTTTCTTAACCCTTGTTCCTTCTGGAATAATACCTTGTTCATAGATTGTATCCCATGCTTTATAACGATCATCTGTTAAGCCGAGTTGAGTGAAAATACCAGCCGTCGAATTAATTAAAAATGGTTGTAACATAACTGCAACAATTCTTAAAGAATCAGCTAGATGAGCCATCACATTACCTAGGCGATCCTTTTTCGCTTCATCTTTAGCTAAGACCCAAGGCTCGTTTTCATCAATATACTTATTTGTACGGCTAATTAACTGCCATATTTCAGAAAGGGCGACATGAAATTGCATTTTATCCATCGCTTGCTCTACTTTTTCCACCGTGTCATTAACAACAGATTCAAGGTCTTGATCAACTGCTGTTTCGCCTTTTTGATAAGGTGGGATAATTCCTGAGAAGTATTTATCAATCATCGCAACTGTTCGATTTAGTAAGTTTCCAAAATCATTGGCTAAATCATAGTTTACACGTTCAACAAAGTTTTCTGGCGTAAATACACCGTCATGACCAAATGGAATCTCTCGGAGTAAATAGTAACGTAAAGCATCGAGACCATAACGATCAATCAGTTTAACAGGATCAATCACATTCCCTTTAGATTTAGACATTTTACCGTCTTTCATTAATATCCAACCGTGGGCATACACTTTCTTAGGTAATGGTAAGTCAAGTGCCATTAAAATAATTGGCCAATAGATTGTATGGAAACGAACAATTTCTTTACCGATAAGATGAACATCAGCCGGCCAATACTTTTGATACTTTTCATCGTTATCAGTTGTATAGCCTAATGCTGTAATATAGTTCGTTAAAGCATCGATCCATACGTAAACAACATGTTTCGGATCATTTGGTACTTTAATGCCCCAATCAAATGTTGTCCGTGATACGGCTAAATCTTCTAAGCCAGGTTTTAAGAAGTTGTTTAACATTTCGTTTTTACGACTTTCGGGCTGAATAAACTCTGGATGATCTTCATAATATTGAATTAAACGATCGGCATATTTACTCATTTTAAAGAAATAAGATTTTTCTTTTACCTTTTCAACGCCACGGTGGCAGTCCGGACATTTACCTTCTTCTAATTGTCTTTCTGTAAAAAACGATTCACAAGGTGTACAATACCATCCTTCATATTCATCTAAGTAAATATCCCCTTGTTTAACAAGATGGTCGAAGATTTTCTGAACGGCTACTTTATGATGTTCATCAGTCGTACGAATAAAGTCATCATGTGTGATCTCAAGTTTTTTCCATAGCTCTTTAATAGACTTTACAATACCATCAACATATTCTTTTGGTTTCATACCTTTTTCTTCGGCTGTACGTTGAATTTTCTGACCATGTTCATCCGTGCCTGTTAAATACATGACGTCAAATCCACGCATTCGTTTATAACGTGCCATCGCATCACCAGCCGTGGTTGTATAGGCATGTCCTATATGTAATTTATCACTTGGATAATAAATCGGTGTCGTAATGTAAAATGTTTGTTTGTTTTCCGACATTTTCTTTCCTCCTCGGTTTATTTACATAAATCCGTATTAATCCTATTGTAGCGATTTTATTTCAAGATTTCCATTAACAGTCCATAATGTCAAATTATTTTTTGCCCTTATAACAAATGATATACTTGCTTCCTTGTTTTTATTAGCTGTATAATATAGTTAATGCTTCCTATAATTTTCCAAACAAAATGAGCAGAAATCCATTTAAAGGCAGAAAGTGAAAGGAAATGGATACCCTTCGTCATCGTGTTAATTTTTTAAATATTTGCATTTATCATTCGTGAATATTGATTAACGATGGATGACATGAGGCTAGTTCAAACAGTACGAATTTATTTCTGATTACCTATGGAGGGGAAGATTGAAAATGAAATCAATTGGTGTCGTACGAAAAGTAGATGAACTTGGCAGAATTGTTATTCCAATTGACATTCGCCGATCTCTTGGAATTAATGTGAAGGATCAAGTTGAAATTTATTTAGATGGTGATCATATTGTACTCAAAAAGTATCAACCAGAGATGGCTTGTCATGTTACTGGAAAAGTATCCGACCGAAATATTTCTATTGCGGGAGGGAATCTCGTTCTCAGCCCAGAAGGTGCAGAACTGTTAATCAAAGAAATACAAACCAGTTTCGCCAAAAAAGACGCTCAAAAATAACATAAAATAAAAACGCTTGTTTCTTCGTTAGATACAAGCGTTTTATTATCTTCAATTATGATACGCTTGATAAATCGTCCGTTTCGGTAATTGCCTATCAGAAGCAGCATGTTTAATGGCTTCTTTTGTCGAAAATCCCTCTCTAACATAGTGATCGACATGTTGTTGAATCGTTAAATTACTCCACCATAAAGACAACTGTTCATCTTTCGCCTGACCTTTTTCTACAATAATGCAATACTCACCTTTTAATTCTTGCGTTTCAATCCATTCCAGGACCTCACGAACGGTCCCACGTGTATATTCTTCAAATCGTTTCGTTAATTCACGCGCTAAAACAATGTGATGTGATTCGTCGAATACATCTTGGATTACTTTCACCGTCTGTTTGACACGAAAAGGCGATTCATAGAAAATCAAAGTCGTTGCATAATCGCGAAGACGTTCAAGCTCAGCCTGTTTCTCTTTTTTCTTTCTTGGGAGAAATCCATAAAATGTAAATTGATTTGTTGAAAGTCCTGAGCCAACCAGAGCACAGAGCGCTGCGTTTGCTCCAGGGAGAACGACGACAGATATATGTTCTTTTATTGCAGCTTGAACAATGTCATGCCCCGGGTCAGATATAGCCGGCATCCCAGCATCACTGACGATGGCGATGTCTTCCTTATCTTTAAGATGTTGAAGCAACATTTGTTCACGTGCGTTTTTATTATGCTCATGATAACTAATAAGAGGTGTATTGATATTAAAATGACGTAGTAGATTTTTTGTATGTCGGGTATCTTCAGCTGCAATTAATGAAACATTTTTTAACGTATTTATTGCACGAAAAGTCATATCCTCTAAATTTCCAATTGGTGTCGGGACAACATATAACGTACCGGTTTCTCTTTGCTCGAAACTCTTTTGGATATCCATGTTTACACACCTTCCTCTCGTTCATTAATGAGTTTGAATTTCTCCATTCGGGAAAGTTGCTTGATGGCATATTCACGACTCATCGCTTCCTCTTTTGTTGCAAATGTTTCTACATGCATCAATTGAAATGGTCCACGACCCCGTGTATATTTAGCACCTTTTCCAGCCTCATGAAGATGAATACGCCGCTTCAGATTATTCGTATAACCTGTGTATAATGTATCATCGTTACATTTTAAAATATAGACAGTATGCTCATGTACCATAAATAATATCCTCAGCTTCTTCCGTATAACTTCCATCCGCTTCATAAATATAAAGCGGTGGTAATAGTTTTAGATCCGCCTTTCCATCTCGGACACCTTCAATTAATAAAATGTTTGCTTCACGATCTTTTCTAGGATAAACAAGACGCACTCGCTTCGGTTCCAAACGGTATTTACGAAATAATGTGATGATATCAACAAGACGTCCTGGTCGATGGACCATAGCTACTTTACCACCTGGCCGGACATGTAATTTGCACGCTTTAACAACATCTTCTAATGTACAATACACTTCATGACGTGCAATCGTTAAGTATTTATTTTCATTATGTTCAGTTGAGGCTGGGGTAGGAAAATAAGGCGGATTACATGTCACCACATCAAACGTACTATGTCCTAAGATGGGTAACATTTCTTTTAAGTCACCATGAATCATCCCTATTTGTTCTGACAGACCGTTCAATTCGATACTACGCTTTCCCATTTCATAAATACGTTCTTGGATCTCGACTCCTGTTATCTTTGCTGCCGTTCTTTTTGATAATAACAACGGGATAACAGCATTTCCAGTACATAAATCGAGAATCTTGCCACGTTTAATCGGAATTCTTGCAAAATGTGCTAGTAACACAGCATCTAAAGAAAAAGAAAAAGCGGTGGGACTTTGAATAATCTGCATACTCTCATCAGCTAATAAATAATCAAGGCGTTCATCACCATATAAATCCATCAGCCTAAACCCTCTCTATCTCTATTTATTTTGTCATATAAAAACTGTCTCCTACCAAACCATGGGGAGACAGCTTTGTTCATTCATTTTTCTTACTTAATAAATCCAAACAGAAGATGCAATCCTCATCTCTCGGAGAACCAAATTCATAATTGCATATATGAAATCCTTCTTCATATATTCTCGCTAAATTATCGTATCCTTCTCCAGGTGCAAGATCTGTATCATCGTTGTCAGATTCATTTTCTATATCTTCTGTTTGCTTCTCAAGCCGTTGACGCAAGTGATGGTTTTCCATTTCCAAACGATGGTTTTCTTCTAATAGGGTACTTAAATTATTCTTTAGTTCGCCTAATTGTTCATAAAACTCACCGATTTGCTTCTTCATATCCATCACTTGATCAAATATTTGTCGTTTTTTCACGCTTTATCACCCTACTATTCTGTAGATTGCGTTATGATGATTCCTTGTTCCATCATTTCGTCTATCGTATATTCAACGACACGTTCTAATTCAAGGATTTCAATTTGTACTAATTTCTCTAATATATTTAAACCAACAACTTTACCTTTTCCGTATGGTGTTTCGATATATTCACCGATATCTGGTAAGTCACGTTTTGCCTCTTCATATTGATCATTTTCATATTTTAAACAACACATGAGGCGACCACATAATCCGGAAATTTTTGACGGATTTAATGACAGATTCTGATCTTTGGCCATTTTGATTGAAACAGGTTCGAAATCTCCTAGAAAGGTTGAACAACAAAGCATGCGGCCACATGGTCCAATTCCACCGAGCATTTTAGCTTCATCACGAACCCCTATTTGCCGAAGCTCAATTCTTGTTTTAAATTGAGCAGCTAAATCCTTAACTAAATTCCGAAAGTCAATACGTCCATCCGCTGTAAAATAAAAGATAATTTTATTCCGATCAAATGTATAATCAACTTCGATTAATTTCATTTCCAACTCATGCTTATCAATCTTATCAGCGCAAATTTCCAAAGCATCTTGGGCATATTTTTCATTACGATGGACGACTAGTTGGTCCTGTTCATCAGCAATCCGAATGACTTTTTTTAGTGGTAAAACAACATCTTCCTCATCCACTTTTTTATCAATCAACACGACCTGACCATATTCAATACCACGAACGGTTTCTACAATAACATAATCATGAAGCTCCATAGCAAATCCGTTCGGGTCAAAATAGTATATTTTTCCCGCCTTTTTAAAGCGGACACCTATCACTTCTAACAAACTTGATCACCTCTATATTTGCAATGTGAGCTGTTCCATCACGAAAGTGGGTTGCACATACTGCTTTAACTTTCGCTTCGCTTCCAGTATATTTTCTAGCATGACAATCACTTGTTCTTCAGTAAAATGTAGCATGTATTCCTCTAAACGTTGATCACCCTGCTCAAAAAAGACGATGTTATTTATTCCGATATGAACATAGAGTATATCTCGAAAAGCAAGCAACAATAAATCTAACGCTTGTTCTTGCTGTTGTCTTTCTTTAAAAAAGGGAATCCAATGTTGATGAATAAATAAATATGCATCATCAGAATCCCGACTAAACACTTCTATTAATTGTATCACTAATTTTCTCGCTTGTACAAAGGACTCGTCTTTATATAAGTCGATAGCTTCTTGTACATTATTGGTTAAGGAACCCATTAATACAGCCCCTGCTTTAGACAAGCCTTCTTTCATTAAATGCTCTTGGAACTGTTTAGTATCTAATGGTTTTAGATCCAATACCTGACATCGGGAACGGATTGTCGGAATAATCATCTGGCTATTTCCTGTTAACATAATCGCTGTTGTTTCTAGACTTGGTTCTTCTAAAAACTTTAAAATTCGATTGGCTGCATTAACCGTTAATGTATCAGCATCTTTAATAATATATATTTTCCGATTAGACTCTAATCCTGTGTAAGCAAATTCCTTTTGTAAATGTTCAATTTGGGCCATCTTAATTGATTGCCCATCTGGTTCAACCCAATGAACATCAGGGTGATTTCGGGATTCAATTCGTTTACACATAACACATTGATGACATGGTTCAACATTGGTCTTCTCCTTGCAGAACAACGTCTTTGCTAACAAAATCGCTAAGCTCTCTTTACCCGTTCCACGGCTCCCCTGAAATAAATAAGCATGTGAGAGTCTTCCTCTTTTAATACTGTTCATTAATATTTTACTAACAAGTGGTTGTTTTTCCAGAGCTCTAGACCATGTTTCCATTCATATCCACATTCCTTCTAAATATATAAATTAACGAGTAATCCTTTAATTTCACCAATCATCTCTAACAAATCGACCCCTCTTTGGCCTCCTTGTAGTACTTCTTCCGTTAAAAGAAGTAATTTAGCATCTACTTCTTTGACAATCGTTAACTGACGACTTTCACCAAAAGCACTAAAACTATGCGACTTCTTTAATTCAAGCCCATCTGACACCGCTTCTTTTAAAAACCCACGAACGAGTCTTTTAAAGATCGCCAAGTCGCGAAAAGAACGATGACGCACTAAACGATCGCCTTGTAGATTAATATCTTCCATTAACTTAGATAATTCATGTTGCTTTAATTGTTGTGCTTGTGACTGAACAAGTTTATGAAAAGATGAATGTTTTTGTTCAGTCATTAAACGCGTGTTTTTCTTAGTAGGCTCAATTTGTGATCGTAAGTCTTGTGTAATCTTCATCGATAGTAACCCCTATTATTAAAATTGAAAGAAAGATTCGATTGGTAAGACGAATACGGTTGCTCCACCAACTTCTACCTTAACAGGTTTCGGGATATATGAATCGGCATTTCCACCCATCGGCGAAATAGGTGCAACCATTTGTTCACGCTGTGAGCAATTATCACGGATGATATCTAATGCTGTTTCTACTTCATGATCCTCACATCCGATCATCAATGTTGTATTACCTTCTTTTAAAAATCCTCCAGTCGAAGCAAGCTTTGTTGTTTTAAAATGACGATTTCCCAAAGCTTGTATCAACCGATTTGAATCTTTATCCTGAACAACCGCAATGAGTAACTTCATGATTCAATCCCTCCCAATAAATGAATTGTTTTTTAAAAACGCTATAATCTGCAAAAGCGCCTCGTTTTCAACACGTTCTAAAGGTTGGTTAGCTTGAATGACTTTAATTCGGTCGGGGAATTTCTCCACCAATAGATGATATGCTTCATATACTTTTTCATGAAAAGATAGAACTTCTAAATCCAAGCGATTCCTTTCTCTATCTTTATTCGCCGCAATTCGCTTTAATCCTTCTTCAGGCTCAATATCAAAAAATAATGTTAAATCTGGCATCGCATCCTGAATCGCAAATTGATTCATTTGAAAAACTTCATCCATGCCTAGACCACGTGCATAACCTTGATATGCTAAACTAGAATCGATAAATCTATCACAAAGGACGATTTTACCCGCATCTAACGCAGGTAATATCTTTTCAACAAGATGTTGCCGTCTAGCTGCAGCATATAAAAGCGCTTCTGTACGACCATCCATTTCCGTATGTTCTGGTGTCAGTATAATGTTACGAATCCGTTCAGCAATCCGAATGCCACCAGGCTCTCTTGTTGTTAATACATCATAACCTTTATTGATGAGTTGTTTTCTAATGGTCTGAAGAACGGTCGTCTTTCCCGCTCCTTCGCCACCTTCAAAAGTTATAAATAGTCCTGCCACATTCCATTTCTCCTTCAGTACACACTAAACACTATTATCTATGTTCAATCGCAATGCTACGATTTTTATATTATTTCCACTGCCTTTTTGTAATGCTATAAAAGGTGGCTTACCTTCATTGTAGCATGTCTGACACT
The DNA here is from genome assembly GCF_036516575.1 of Cerasibacillus sp. Lineage (NCBI taxonomy): Bacteria > Bacillati > Bacillota > Bacilli > Caryophanales > Bacillaceae > Cerasibacillus > Cerasibacillus sp. The sequence goes on along the minus strand of NZ_DATBTY010000003.1, from coordinate 174,372 downwards.
TAATTTTCACGAAACTTCTATTCCCATTAAATAACTTGACGGTTATTTAACATCATATAACAAAAAAGCCCTTGCTATAAAGGGCAAAGACTCATTCTATGAATAAAGTTTCGGTTGATTAATTTGTTCTAATTTTCTAAGATAATAAAGATATTTCTCATCAGTTGGGTCTGTCGTAATTATTTTTTGTTCACACGCAATACATATATACATCTGGTATAAGTAGTACCCTTCTGTTTTTTCTTGGTCACAAATGCCGCATGTTTCCCATTTTAATGGACGATTTTCCTTCATCTCCCCACCTCCGTTAGTATATTATCTCCTAGACTAACGGAAGATATACGGAAGTCTTTGAAACTTTTTTCATAGGATTAGGACAATATTAAGAGATGAATAGCTGTTAACGATACAATACCAAACAGCCCCAGAAATCCTGAAACAATGACCGTAAATAGATTAATTGGTACATGTAGTCCAATCCAGCCACCGAACAGATTAATAAAGAATAATAAGAGAAGACCGATGGCTACTTTCACCATGCTTTGTCCAATTAAATGCATGATGCGGAGTGGGGCACCAACAAAGAGTACTAAAATAATTAATCCTATAATAATTGAAATCACAAGTATCGGACTCACAGGACTCGCTCCTTTTCAATCTCGTCTTACCCATACATATGAAATGGAGCCAGAAAATATGTTATTTGATACCTTACTAAAAAAACGAGGAAATGACGATTTTCCTCGTTTTTTATGATTGACCATATCTTAGTGCATTAATCTGTCTGCGTTTAGCTTCGCGTAATAAAAACATATATTTTGCTTGGGCAATTGCTACTCTGTTTTGTCCATCAATAGTTGGTTCGATACTTTGCTCAACAATCGACTGGACGCGTTTCCATTCTCTCTCGACCGTAAAAATCGCCCCTAACAATTGTTCATCAACTTGACGTTTTCTCTTTTTTCGTCTCATGCTGTCACCTAAATTCTAAAGTTCTCGTCTGCCTTCCAATGCTTTTGATAATGTCACTTCATCTGCATATTCTAAATCGCCACCTACTGGTAACCCGTGAGCAATACGTGTCGTTTTTATTCCCGATGGTTTGACTAAACGAGAAATATACATCGCAGTAGCTTCTCCTTCAATATTTGGGTTCGTTGCTAAAATTAATTCTTTGACATGCTCGTCTTTTAAACGATTTAGTAAAGAAGGAACATTAATATCTTCTGGGCCGATGCCGTCCATTGGAGAGATGGCACCATTTAAGACATGATATTTTCCGTGATATTCCTTCATTTTCTCCATAGCAATCACGTCTTTAGAATCTTGTACGACACAAATAATCGATTCATCGCGTGATGAGTCTTGACAAATAGCGCAAGGATCTTGGTCAGTAATATGGCCACAAATCGTACAATGCGTTAATTTTCTTTTCGCATTAACGAGTGCTTGCGCAAATTCGATGACATCATCTTCCTGCATATTTAAAACAAAAAATGCCAGACGTACGGCTGTTTTTGGTCCGATTCCTGGCAATTTTGTAAAACTATCAATCAACTTGGAAATTGGTTCCGGGTAGTACATGATTTATGCCTCCTAGAACAATCCACCAGGCAATCCTTTTGTGAACTGTCCCATTGTTTCAGCTGTTTTATCATCAATTTGCTTCAAAACATCATTTGTTGCAGCAATAATTAAATCTTGTAGCATTTCAATATCATCTGGGTCAATAACTTCTTCTTCAATCTTGATATCTGTAATTTCTTTTTTTCCATTCGCAGTGATTGTAACCATTCCGCCGCCTACAGATGCTTCAAATGTCATTTCATGTAGTTCATCTTGTGCTTTCATCATTTTCTTCTGCATTTTCTGCATCTGTTTCATCATATTTCCCATATTTCCCATACCTCTCATGGAAAACGCCTCCTTCTTTTTAATTCAATTCAATGTCATCTCTTATTTTCAACTAATCATTATACGAGAGTTTATCTCAGTAATCCAATTATATTCTTATTCATGAACTTTCACAACATCATCACCGAACAACTTCTTCGCCTCTTCAACTACTGGCTCGGTTTCGGTTTCTGTTTCTTGGTTCGTTGCTGCGTGTTCTTGATTTTTCACATATTCTTGCCGTAATGATTTCCAATCCGCAGCCGGAATCGGAATGATAGTCATTTCTTTTTGCGTCACGCTCGCTAATACAGACTCGGCTAAAGACTGGTTATCCAAAAATAAGGAACAATGGATTTCATATTTAAATGCGACAACAACTGCCTTTGGTGATGCCGCTACTGGTTTAGAGTCCTGAATTGTCGCATGGGCTGGCGCGCTAGTAGCCTTTAATTGTGATAAAAACGTCGCCCAATCCGCTTGGACTTTACGAAGCATATCTTTTTGTGCTTCCTGTAATGTAAGACGAATACGCTCAAATGGCACTTTATAACTGTTCTTTGATGGCCTCATTTGCCTTTTTTGCGGTTTTTGAACGGCCACTTCTTGTTGTGGCGATGTCGTCGTTGTTTCCTTTAATGATTGAACTTCTTTTTCTAATTGGTTGATTTTATGAATGACTGGAGAAGCACTTGTATCTTGCTCTGTCGCTTGATTTTGATGGCGATTCGTAATAGAAATGAGAGCAATCTCAATAAATACTTTTGGATTATTCGTCCACTTTATTTCCTGCTGACAATCATTCATGCGCATAATAGCTTCTTGAATCCACGCTACTGATATAGCTTCAACTAGTGTCCTAAAAGTTTCATCGACCGTTGCACGTTCTAATAACGTTTCTAATGTCGGTGCGCTTTTATAAAGTAATAGGTCACGTAAAAAGTAAATCATATCGTAAACAAAGCGACCGGGGTCTTTCCCGTGCTGGATCAACTCATCAAAGAGTGACAAACTGGTTTGAATATCTTGCTCATACATCGCTGTCACAATATCTGTTAAAATATGTTGCGACACACCACCTGTGACAGCCAACACGTCCTCTAGTAACACTTCACCATCACTATAAGAAATGGCTTGATCGAGTATACTAAGCGCATCACGCATTCCACCTTCAGCCGCTAGAGCAATCGCTTGTAACGCTTCTTCTGAAACAGGTGTTTCTTCTTCACTTACAATATGATGCATACGCTGAACAATCGTTTGCGATGAAATGGGTTTAAAATCAAAACGTTGACACCGAGAAATAATGGTTAGCGGAATTTTATGTGGTTCCGTCGTCGCTAAAATGAAAACAACATGTTTAGGAGGTTCTTCTAAAGTTTTTAATAACGCATTGAACGCACTCGTTGATATCATATGCACTTCATCAATAATATAAACTTTGTATGGAACTGATGTTGATGCATACTTGACATGATCACGAATATCACGAACATCTTCAACACTTGTGTTTGAAGCCGCATCCATCTCGATGACATCAGAAATTGAACCATCTAAAATACCACGACATGCTTGACATTCATTACAAGGTTCTTCACTTGGTGCCTGCTCACAATTGATCGCTTGAGCGAAAATTTTGGCAGCACTTGTCTTCCCTGTCCCACGTGGGCCAGAGAATAAATAAGCATGCGAAAATTGATTATTTAAAATGGCATTTTGTAATGTTTTTGTTATATGTGATTGACCAACTACATCTGCAAATGTCCGTGGACGCCATTTTCGATATAATGCCTGATAACTCATTTCACATGTTCCTTTCCATCGTCTCTTCTTAAGTATATCTTAAACATTGGGTGATTGTGAACTATTATCGAATGATTTTCTGTTTTACTATTTTTAGATGATTCCTTTGATATAATAGAAATTAGAATTGTTAATGTGTGCGATTACAAAAAATTGATGAAGACTTATGATAAAAGAGGGGTCTAAGTGGATAAAATTGCTAAAACAATTTATTTAATTAGCTTTATGATTCTCTTTGCCATTCAATATAAAATTGTTGGTCTAATTAATGATGCTTTTCTTCATTTTACGGGTGTTTTTCTTTTTATTCTCATGTTTTGTGTTGTTCCTGGAATTGTATTAGTTTCTCTTACATTAGCACGGAAATTGACAGACCTGTATGTCAACCGAAAAAATTAACCCCTTACTACCAAACAGGTACAAGGGGTTTCGTTTTATCTATGTATGCCGTGCACCCGCAGTCGATGGAACGGACCTATGCGTTACTTAAGTTCATGGCTCAGCTTCGGTAACCCCACGGCACACAGAAATGACCACTTACTGCTGCTTCCTTCCGGACCTGACAGGGTTCATGGGTTTCTGTTGCGCAGGACCTAAGCGTCAACACCAATTCCTTAAGGCAGACCATAAATCCGGCCACCTCGATTGGGAATTCAGTCTCGCTATAGCGGATTGCGAGTACAGGGTGCCGCTAGCTCCCCACTTAGCACGGTAATACTCATTATACTTTTTTTTCTTATAAAATGCAATGGGATTTATTTATTTGGATAAATTTACTTAAGTTTCTTCTTAGCTTGACGTAAATGTCGGAAAAAACTTGTTAAAAGCATACGACATTCCTCTTCTAGTACACCATGTGTGACATCAACTTGATGATTAAAACGTTCTTCCTCTAAAAGATTCATTAATGTCCCGGCACAACCTGCTTTCGGATCTGTTGCCCCATAAACAACGCGATTTATGCGTGACTGGACAATGGCCCCAGCGCACATCGGACATGGTTCTAATGTGACATATAAAGTACAGTCCTCTAAGCGCCAACTCCCTAACTTCTTATTCGCCTCTTGAATCGCTATAAGTTCTGCATGTGATAATGTTCTTTGCGTTGACTCACGTACATTATAGCCCTTACCAATTACTTCCCCGTTATAAACAATCACTGCTCCAATAGGCACTTCATTCATTTGTTCTGCTTTCTTCGCTTCTTCTATCGCTAAAGACATATATTGTTCATCTGTCATATTTACCACCATCATTTATTTTTTATTAACTTGTAGAATTAATCGTCAAATCCCATTAAGGCAAGTAGTTCTGGTTCATTTACTATTAAATCGTTTAATGTATATTGATCAAGAACTTTATGAAATGCTCCTAATGCTTTATTTAAAACATGTTTTAATTTACAAGCAGATATCATTAAAGCGACTGTTCCCGTATTACAAAAACATGGTACTGAAATTACGGCTCGCTTCTACCAATTAATGTTCAAAAACCATCCCGAATTAAAAAATATATTCAATCAAACAAACCAACGTAAGGGCGATCAATCACGTGCACTTGCCAATACTGTCTATGCCGCAGCTCTTCACATCGATCGTCTTGAAGATATTTTACCACATGTCATGCCGATTGCTCATAAACACAGAAGCTTAAATATTAAACCTGAGCATTATCCAATTGTTGGAAAACATTTATTATTAGGAATGAAAGATGTGCTAGGGGAAGTAGCAACACCTGAAGTGATTGAGGCTTGGGAAAAAGCTTATAATGAAATAGCCAATGTATTTATCTCAGTTGAAAAAGGAATGTACCAACAAGTTGAAGATAAACCAGGTGGATGGGCAGACTACCGCGATTTCAAAGTAACGAAAAAGATAGTTGAAAGTGATGTTATTACATCATTCTATTTAGAACCTGCTGATGGAAATCCATTTCCTAACCATAAACCAGGTCAGTATTTAACAATTAAAGCGGAGATTGATGGACAATCATATACACATTTACGCCAATATACGATTTCATGTGCGACTGGAGAAGGGGTATATCGCATTAGCGTTAAACGTGAAGATGCGACAGATAATAGTCCACGTGGTATTGTGTCTAACTATTTACATGAATATGTTCATGAAGGAAGTATTATTCCGGTCAGTGCGCCAGCAGGTGATTTTATTCTTGACATCGATGACACAAGACCTCTTATTTTATTAAGTGGTGGAGTTGGGTTAACACCGATGATGAGTATGTTAGAAACTGTTATTAAAGAACAACCAAACCGCGAAGTGCTCTTTATCCATGCGGCAAGAAATGAGAAGGTACACGCGATGAAAGAACGCGTTCAAGACATTGTTAAAGAACTTAAACAAGTATCTAATTTTACAGTTTATAGTGAGCCGGAGAAAGCGGATCACTGTGATAACGTCGGTTATATTGATTACGATTGGTTAACGCCTATCTTACCAACAAATGATGCTGCCTTTTATTTCTGTGGGCCTGAAGGGTTTATGGAAGCAATGTACCGTCATTTAAGACAATTTCATGTATCTGAAGCAGATTGCCATTTCGAATTCTTCGGATCTGCAAAAGATATGACAGCTTAAATCAATCAAACTTAAAAAGAGTCTGAGACAAATAGATGCTCTATCAAAGAAAATCCGAACGTAGTGCATATTCATCGCTTCGGAAATATACTTCGCTTTCACCACTCCGGGTACAAGTGCGACATCTCCTTAGGCTCACTTTGTTCGCCTTCGGAGTGTCTTCTTTGCCGCTTAGCGGCTGGTGAGCCTCCAACGCACAGGACGTCCTAGTGTCGGTGTATGCCACAGGACGTGACCGTACCTAGCCGACCAGGAGGCTACGTATATTTCCTACGCTAAAATAGTACAATGTTCGTCTTTGAGTTGAGCATATTATTTTTGTCCCATCTCTTTTTTTAATGACACACTAACGTCCCTGACAGGAGTCGAACCTGTGCACATAGCTTAGGAGGCTACTGCTCTATCCACTGAGCTACAGAGACAAACAAATAATATTATACACTAGAATTGCCATTCGGTGAACTACATTTTTTTCGTTAATTAAGGACTAAAAGCCCGTTCATTTTACATGGTACAAGCCTATACTCTATGCTAGAATAATAAATTATAGGTAGCTTGAACAAGGAGGGATTGCTAATGAAAGATGTCCCTTTTATAGCCATAGAAGGACCCATTGGGGTGGGAAAAACATCTTTAGCAGAAAGACTGAGTTCCCATTACGGTTTCCATCTTTTAAAAGAAATCGTCGATGAAAATCCGTTTCTTGGGAAATTTTACGATGATATCAGAGAATGGAGTTTTCAGACGGAGATGTTCTTTTTATGCAATCGTTTTAAACAATTAGAAGATGTGGAAAACGACTATTTAAAAAAACAGAAACCAGTCATTGCTGATTACCATATCGGAAAAAATATGATTTTCGCCCAAAGAACATTACAAGGAGATAAATTAAATAAATATAAACAAATTTATCAGATTATCACAGAGGATATACCTCTACCGAACATGATAATTTATCTTCATGCTAGTCTAGATACACTTTTGGACCGTATCGAATGCCGCGGGAGAGAAATTGAAAAAAATATCCAACCCGACTATCTTGAACAGCTTTCTCAAGATTATGACGTGTTTATGAAGCAGTTTGGACAAAAGAATCCACATATCCCTATCATTCGAGTGAATGGTGATGAAATGGATTTTGTAAATCGAAAAGAAGATTTAGAAGCAATCATTAAACAAGTTGATGAAAAATTAATAGCTTACTCGCATTAATTTTTATACAGGAGGACATCAAGATGAATTTACGGGAAAAATATAATATCCCAAATGACAGTATCATTACCATCGCTGGAACGGTAGGGGTTGGAAAGTCAACAATGACCAAAGCCTTATCACAAGCTCTTAATTTTAAAACTTCATTTGAAAAAGTGGATAATAACCCATATTTAGAGAGATTTTATAAAGATTTTAAACGTTGGAGTTTTCATTTACAAATTTATTTTCTAGCAGAGCGTTTTAAAGAACAAAAAAGAATGTTTGAATATGGTGGGGGTTTTGTGCAAGATCGTTCTATCTATGAGGATACAGGTATTTTTGCAAAAATGCATTATGAAAAAGGAACGATGTCACCAGAAGACTACGAAACATACAAGAGTTTATTTGAAGCCATGGTCATGACACCATATTTCCCACATCCAGATTTACTCATATATTTAGAAGGATCATTAAAAGATATATTAGAAAGAATCGAAAAACGTGGTCGCGATATGGAAAAAAGTACCCCAACTTCATATTGGAAAGAAATGCATCGACGATATGATGATTGGATTAACAGTTTTAATTCTTGTCCCATTTTACGAATTGATATCAATGATTACGACTTGGTTCATGATAAACAATCGATTGAACCAATCATCGAGAAGATTAGCCATTCCATCAACCAAGCAAGAAAATGGAAAAAAAAATAAAAAAAATCGCTACACCCTGATGTAGCGATTTTTTTATATCTCCAAAATTTTATGCGCTAATAAATTAAATGGAGGAGGTAGAGGGATTCGAACCCCCGCGGGCTTTGACACCCCTTTCGGTTTTCAAGACCGACCCCTTCAGCCAGACTTGGGTATACCTCCATAATCAACATTATTAAATATACACGAATTCTTATGAGATGTCAATATAAAAATAAAAAAAACTTTACTTTAAATTAACATTTATACTTATGTCGAGTAATTAAGGGACTATCCGAAATAGTGGGATTGCCATTCAATTTCGGACAGTCCATCTATACATTATTTAATTACTTCCAAACCACCCATATAAGGACGTAAGACTTCTGGCACGATAACAGAACCGTCTTCTTGTTGATAGTTCTCTAAAATCGCGACAATTGTTCGACCAATCGCAAGACCAGAACCATTTAATGTATGAACAAATTCTGGTTTCCCTTTCGCACCGCGACGGAAACGAATACTTGCACGCCGAGCTTGAAAATCCTCAAAGTTAGAGCAAGAAGAGATTTCGCGATAGGTGTTCTGATTTGGTACCCATACTTCAATATCATATTTTTTTGCAGCGGTAAAACCTAAGTCACCTGTACACATACTCATCACACGGTATGGAAGCTTTAATAATTGCAATATTTTCTCCGCATGCCCTGTTAGTTGTTCTAAAGCGTCATATGAATCTTCTGGTTTCACAAACTGAACGAGTTCGACTTTATTAAATTGATGTTGGCGAATTAATCCTCGAGTATCACGACCAGCAGAACCTGCTTCAGAACGGAAACAGCCACTATAAGCAACATATTTCTGTGGTAAGTCCGCTTCTTTTAGAATTTCTTGGCTATGATAATTTGTAACAGGAACTTCTGCTGTCGGAATTAAATAATAATCCCATTCTTCAATATGAAAGGCATCTTCACTAAATTTTGGAAGCTGTCCTGTTCCTGTCATACTGTTACGATTAACTAAATAAGGTGGTAACATTTCTTCATAGCCATGATGTTCAGCATGGTAATCCATCATAAAATTCCAAAGTGCTCGTTCTAATCTAGCACCTAACCCTTTATAGAAAACGAAGCGACTACCTGCCACTTTTGCTGCACGCTCGAAATCTAAAATGCCAAGGTCTGTCCCTAAATCCCAATGTGGTTTAATTTCAAATGGGAATTTAGGAATTTCCCCCCAGCGACGGACTTCTACATTATCTTCTTCATCCTCACCGATTGGCACACTTTCATGAGGTATATTTGGGATAGATAACATCACATGCTTTAATTGCCCCTCAATCTCCCGTAATTTCTGATCTAATTCAGCGATACGATCACCAACTTCTCGCATTTCAGTGATAACAGGTTGAACATCTTTGCCTTCTTTTTTTAGAATCGGGATTTGTTTTGATACTTCATTACGCTTCGCCTTTAAATTTTCGGTTTCTACAATCAATTGTCGACGATTTTGATCTAATTCTCCAAATCGTTCTAAGTCAGATAAATCTTCACCACGATGCTCTAGTTTTTTTGTGATTTCTTTAAAGTTATTTCGCAAATACTTTATATCCAACATAATAATCAACCTCCTAATGATAAAATTGTTATATAAAGATTAAAAAACTCCCGTCCCTATAAAAGGGACGAGAGTTTGAATTCCCGCGTTGCCACCCAAATTGAAGTTACAATAACTTCCTGCTTCAAAATATAACGGCATTGTACCGGGTCTACTTACTGTCAATTCGGTAAACCAGTTCAAGGATGGATTCACAGTATTTCCTATCGGTTTGCACCAACCACCGACTCTCTTAAAGAAAATAAGCTGTTACTATTTCCTCTCATTACTTTTATGTTTGTTATTTAAGCTTATCATAACGAACTTTCTCATAAGTTTCAAGTCTTGAGAAATTATTCGCTACGATCTTGCATCATTTCATTTGGAGATAAAGTTTTCATATCAATACCTTTCATTGCCGTTCCTAAATTCTTAGATAGTTCAGCAATAAGGGCGTAGTCTTGATAATTCTTTGTTGCTTGAACAACTGCTTTAGCAAATTTCTCAGGGTTTTCTGACTTAAAGATACCTGAGCCAACAAAAACACCATCTGCACCTAATTCCATTAATAACGCAGCATCACTCGGTGTTGCTACACCACCTGCAGCATAGTTCACTACCGGAAGTCGTCCTTCCTTACGTATCGCTAATAACACATCATATGGAGCGGCAATGTTTTTGGCATATGTCATCACTTCATCTTCAGACATACTCATTAATTTACGAACATCGGCTTGGATTTGTCTCATATGACGAACCGCTTCCACAATATTTCCCGTTCCCGGTTCTCCTTTTGTTCTAAGCATAGAAGCACCTTCTCCAATACGGCGAGCGGCTTCTCCTAAATGACGAGCACCACAAACAAATGGCACAGAAAAATCGGATTTCTTAATATGATATACATCATCTGCAGGTGTTAAAACTTCACTTTCATCAATATAATCGACACCAATTGATTCAAGCACTCTTGCTTCAACAATATGACCGATACGAACTTTTGCCATAACTGGAATGGATACAGCGTTCATAATCTCTTCTGCTTTTAGTGGGTCAGCCATCCGTGCGACACCACCTGCCGCTCGAATATCAGATGGCACACGTTCTAGTGCCATCACAGCAACAGCACCTGCTGCTTCTGCGATTTTTGCTTGTTCTGCGTTAACGACGTCCATAATGACGCCACCTTTAGGCATGACAATTTGCTTTTGTTTATCTTGTTGCATCTTATTCATTCCCCTTTTTTATTTAGTTAAACCAACCTTTAATCATATCTACAATACTTGAAAATAAGTTAGAGAAAAACTCACCAATTGCTCGTAACATTAACATGAACCAATTGCTTTTCTCAACGGAATCCTTCGTAATGACATCGACTTGTTGCTTTTCAGATTCAACGATATAACCGAGATCATCACCATCATAAACAAGTTCGGCTGTACCTATTTTCTCACCTTTTTTCACGGGTGCTTCTAATTCACCGGAGTCCGTCAATTTCTTTTTATCCAGTTTATAAGTCAAACTATATTTATCTTCTGTACCTTTTTTAATTGGAATAACGATGGCATCTTTTATTTCGATATCGACTGTTTTATCTTTTCCTTTTATGACTGGTAATGTGGATTCATCTTTAATTTGGTAGCCTTTTGAAAATAGTTCTACATCTTCAAAATTATTGTAACCATAATCCATTAATTTAATTGTTTCTTTAAAACGGGTTGCTTCGCTATCTGTTTTCATTACAACAGAAATCAAACGTTTACCGTTTCTTTCAGCTGTTCCTGTGAAACAATATCCTGCAAGATCTGTATAGCCTGTCTTAAGGCCGTCGATTCCTTCATAATAAAATTGTTTAAAGTTTACACTATTATGTGGTAACATCCAATTCCAGTTCGTAATCATCTTTCCATCAAACTCGATTTCCGGAATGCTAGAAATTTCCAACGCTTCTGGATAATCATTAATTAAGTGATAAGCAAGTAACGCGGCAGACCGAGCAGATAAGAGGTTAACACCTTTTGGATCTGTCCCTTCAGGATGGTTTTTTCCTAATGATTCATTATCCAATCCACTAGAATTCACAAATTTAAATTCCGTTAATCCCATTTCCTCGGCTTTCTTATTCATCATTTTTACAAATTCGCCTTCTGAACCCGCAATCAATTCAGCAAGTGCAATCGTTGCAGCGTTATCTGAGTTAATAGCCATGGCATGATATAACTCTTCGACTGTATAATCTTTATCCTGTGTTAAACCGATTCCTGAAAAGCTCGGATCGGCTGAAATACTATAGGAATAATCACTAATTTGTGTTGTTGAATCCCAATTTATTTCTCGTTTATCTATCGCTTCTAAAACGAGATATTCTGTCATCATTTTTGTCATACTAGCAGGTGGAAGAGAAACATCGGGGTTTTTAGAGTACAATATTTTCCCTGTCCCGGCATCTACTAAAATAGCAGATTCTGCTTTTAACTTTAATGTTTTCGCTTCTGTTGAATGTGGTCCGACAAACGAAATAGTCAAGATGACCACAAAAAGTATAGCTATCTGTTTATATATTTTCTTCAACTTCTTCTACCCCTCTTTTACAGTTTGTATATATTAAAAAACGATTAAACTCAAGTTCATAGAATAATAGGCACCCTTGTATTTTATCATAAAAACAAATAAAAAAATAGATTAGTTTCGTTAATTACCTTTTCAAAAATTGAATATTTAATTAAAAAATTCAATGATTATACAATGTAAAAGTGGGATATAAAAAAAGCGGATACCACCGAATATGACATTCTTAGTATCCGCCTTATTATCATTTTATAAAGAATAGTTTGGTGCCTCTTTTGTAACTTGAACATCATGTGGGTGACTTTCGCGTAACCCAGCATTTGTAATACGAACAAACTGTGTCTCTTTACGAAGAGCTTCAATATCCTTTGAACCACAATACCCCATACCAGCACGTAACCCACCGATAAGTTGATGAATCGTATCAGCTAAGGCTCCTTTATAAGCAATGCGTCCTTCGATTCCCTCAGGAACAAGCTTTTTCACATCGTTTGAATCTTGGAAGTAGCGGTCTTTCGATCCAGCCTTCATCGCTCCTAGTGATCCCATACCGCGATATACTTTATAGCTTCTACCTTGGTAAATTTCCATTTCACCAGGGCTTTCTTTCGTTCCAGCAAGTAAACTTCCAAGCATAACAGCATTTCCACCAGCTGCTAATGCTTTTACGATATCGCCTGAGTATTTAATGCCACCGTCAGCGATAATAGCGACATTATGTTTCGCAGCCTCTCTAGCACAATCATAAACAGCTGTGATCTGTGGAACACCTACACCGGCTACAACGCGTGTCGTACAAATTGAACCTGGTCCAATACCGACTTTTACGACTGTTGCGCCAGCTTCAATCAATGCTTTTGTTCCTTCTTTTGTTGCAACATTTCCTGCAATTATATCGAGGTCCGGATAAGCTTGACGCACTTTTCTTACCTGGTCGAGAACACCTTGAGAATGGCCATGCGCTGTATCAATGACAATCACATCGACACCGGCTTCTACCAATTTTTCAATGCGTGTCATCACATCACTTGTTACCCCAACAGCTGCACCAACTAATAAGCGGCCTTGTGAGTCTTTTGCAGCATTCGGATATTCAATGACTTTTTCAATATCTTTAATCGTAATAAGTCCTTTTAAAATAAAATCATCATCTACAAGTGGTAGTTTTTCAATTTTATATTGTTGAAGTAGCTTTTTCGCTTCTTCTAAAGTTGTCCCAACAGGAGCAGTTACTAAATTTTCACTCGTCATCACTTCGTGGATAGGAATTGAATAATTTTCAATAAAACGCAGATCACGGTTTGTTAAAATACCAACAAGCTTTTGTTCCTCAATTGAATTAACAATTGGTACACCAGAAATACGGAATTTCCCCATTAAATGTTCCGCATCATAAACTTGATGTTCCGGTGTTAAGAAGAATGGATTTGTTATAACACCACTTTCTGAACGTTTGACACGGTCTACATGTTCTGCCTGCTCTTCGATAGACATGTTTTTATGAATAATTCCTAGACCACCTTGACGGGCAAGCGATATAGCCATTTCAGCTTCTGTCACTGTATCCATTCCTGCACTCATGATAGGGATATTTAATTTGATTTTTTCTGATAAAACCGTACTGACATCCACTTCCCTCGGCAAAACTTCAGAATGATCTGGTACTAGTAAGACATCATCAAATGTTAATCCTTCTTTAGAAAACTTATCCTCACGCATGGCGAACCTCCTATTTTAATATTTTACGTTAATTTGGCCAAGCTAAGCGGTAAATCTATTTCTAATTACAATACGTGATTAACTTTGAATTTTCAACAACATTGGGTTAGAAAAACAAAGTAATTACATTCCTAATTTTCTCATTTTTAGTCTTGAGGTGAAAAAATTGCATATAGATGATGAGACGATATTAATATATTTAACCTCTCAAGAAACTGCTCAATCCTTTCTCCACCGTGTATATGAGCGAAGTGAAGCACTCAAAGAAATTGCAGATGTCAAAAGCTATGAAAACTGTCATTCCTTTATGTATTATTTAGACCATGGAAGAAAATTATTCAATGCTGGTCATCAAGTTGATATCATTTTTCAGCCAACTCTCTATTTTTATGGTATGGGGCATTTTATGAAAGCCTTAATCCTTACTGAACGCCCTCATTATCCAGAATCCACCTCCATGATGGCCCATGGTGTTTCGAGTAGGAAACGAAAGAAAAAGGCTTATACTTTTTTAGATGATGAGGTTAAAATACAACATCAAGGGTTATTACCCTATTTTTCAGAGCATGTTTTGTCAATGAATCGATTGCCTTTTGAAAAAATCAAGATGCTTTATTTATGTTCTTTAGTCCCTGAATTACAATCACTTTTTTTATTAACTCAAGATCCTAAACTGGTGAAAATTCCATTTAAAAAACAAAAATTAACGTTTCCAAGCATGTTGTTAGACCGCTACCATATGACAGCACATACCTTTATCAATCGTATAAAACCTTTTCTACCACATATTTTAGAAACAAATATAACGAAATCAACGATAGAAATAACACTAGCCAAACAACTATCTGAGTATAATACGCCATTTTTCTTCGATAAAAATGAGCAAATATACTTTCCTGCTTCGCGAGATATTTTTTATCCAATTTCTGAGATTATTATACATTACTTATTATTGTATAATCTGAGTATGTTAAGTCGTTATGAAGCGGGCTGGTGGGGCGACTTAATAGTGACCAAAGCGGATATTGATTACCCTTTTATTGTTAAATTCCTTGAAATTACCGCCTGGAAAGTCCCCTACTTATTTGAAAAAGCACTGCAAAACAAATTCTTTAATCCATAATTTTACCTTCTTTAGAAATGTGGTAGGAAGAAAATGAATTGAACCTGCTTAGAGCGTCAGGGTTAGCAATAAAAGATAGTCATAAACAAAGAGACCGCGACAAAATAACATGAACTGCCCACTGTTAAGTAGACAGCGGAAATAATAAAACGGTTTTGGCTCTGTATTAAAGAAGGAGCTAAAGCCGTTTAATCATTCTTTAGACGAAAATATATGGATCCATTGTTTTGCGAAATGCTCAGCAATGGTGTCTTTTGATTTGTACGTTTATCCCTTGTCTTCTCTATAATATTGCATTGGAGTGGGTAATGATAGGTAAGTCAGCGTTGGGTGCGTGTGTTACTTCACATTGAACACGTCAATGGTAGGTAAGTCAGTCAGATTTGCTCGAGATACCTCGCATTGAACAAGTCAATGGTAGGTAAGTCAGTGCGGGTTGCTTGAGATACCTCGCATTGAAGCCGTCAATGGTATGTAAATCGGTGCGGGTTGCTTGAGTTAGCTCGCATTGCCCCCGTCAATGTTATGTAAATCAGTGCGGGTCGCTTGAGTTAGCTCACATTGCCCCCGTCAATGTTATGTAAATCAGTGCGGGTCGCTTGAGTTAGCTCACATTGAAGCCGTCAATGGTATGTAAATCGGTGCGAGTTGCTTAAGATACCTCGCATTGAACACGTCAATGATAGGTAAGTCAGTCAGAGTTGCTTGAGATACCTCGCATTGAACACGTCAATGATAGGTAAGTCAGTCAGAGTTGCTTGAGATACCTCGCATTGAACAAGTCAATGGTAGGTAAGTCAGTGCGGGTTGCTTGAGTTAGCTCGCATTGAACACGTCAATGATAGGTAAGTCAACTGAACCCTCATCTACTTAGCTCGCATTAAGGTGTCACTTTGACACAGGTAAAAAGAGAGACTCTTGACAGTAAAAAAACTATAAAGCATGTTTATTTGTAAAAAGTAAAAGCGCATGAAATCAAATGTAAAACCCTTGATTTCATGCGCTTTTATAATTTTTACTGGGTTTGTCCCAGTCTCTTATCATTTGTCATCATGATTCTCCTCAAGACTTTCTTCGTCATCATTCGTTTGTTCATCATCTTCATCAAGATCTTCTTCTTCAACCTTTGCAACTGTAGCCACTTCTTCATTATCTTGAATACGGATGAGTCTTACTCCTTGCGTATTACGACCGGTTTCTGAAATTTCTTCAACTGGTATCCGGATTAGTACTCCGTCGACCGTGATTAACATAATATCTTCTTCACCGTTTACGGCTTTAACCGATACGACATAATCCGTCTCGTCTGGAAGTTTACACGTAAAGATTCCCTTTCCACCACGGTTTGTGACACGGTATTCTTCTTCTGGGGTTCGTTTTCCGACACCTTTATTCGTTACGTGGAGAATTTGTGAATCTGCTTCTAAAATATCCATTGACACAACCTCATCATCTTCACGTAACGTAATACCTTTTACTCCAGCGGCTGCCCGCCCCATTGATCGCACTTGATTTTCCGAGAAACGAATAATATAGCCCTTTTTCGTCGCGATAAAAATTTCCTTGTCACCATCTGTC
This sequence comes from Cerasibacillus sp., assembly GCF_036516575.1. NCBI lineage: Bacteria > Bacillati > Bacillota > Bacilli > Caryophanales > Bacillaceae > Cerasibacillus > Cerasibacillus sp. The sequence continues at coordinate 157,612 of NZ_DATBTY010000003.1, read as the reverse complement.
ATTTTCACAGAAATTAATTCATCATCATCACGCAAATTAAGAGCAATTAAACCGCCTTTACGGATGTTGGCAAATTGGGAGATTTGCGTTCGCTTAGATATACCATGCTTAGTCGTAAAGAAGAAATACCAGTCATCACTAAATTCATTAACAGGCATGACAGCATTGACCCATTCATCTTGATCGACTTGTAACAAATTAATAATTGGTATCCCTTTAGCTGTTCGACTAAATTCTGGAATTTCAAATCCGCGTAATTTATATACCTTTCCTTTATTAGTGAAAAAGAGAATCGTATCATGTGTTGAAGTTGATACTAAATGTTCAACAAAATCATCTTCATGAGTTCCCATTCCTTGAATACCACGTCCACCACGACGCTGGGTCCGATATGTTGAAGATGGTAGACGTTTAATATAACCCCGATGTGTTAAAATGATGACAATATTCTCTTCCGGAATCAAATCTTCATCCTCAAAGAAATCGACACCACCTAAAACAATTTCTGTTCGGCGTTCATCATTATATTTTTCTTTTATCTCTGTTAACTCTTCACGAATAATGTCTAAAATCTTTTCTTCATCCGCTAAAATAGCCTTTAGTTCGGCGATTAGTTTAATTAAATCATTGTATTCTGTTTCAATTTTTTCACGTTCTAAGCCTGTCAAACGTTGGAGTCGCATATCTAAAATAGCTTGAGCTTGCTTTTCAGTTAGGCCAAAACGCTCCATGAGACCGACTCTAGCAATATCTGCCGTCTTTGAGTTGCGAATCAGTGTGATGACTTCATCGAGATGATCTAGTGCAATACGTAAACCTTCTAGTATATGAGCACGTGCTTCTGCTTTTCGTAATTCAAAGGCAGTGCGTCGTTTTATAATTTCTTTTTGATGATTTAAATAATGTGACAATGATTCTTTTATATTAAGCACTTTTGGTTGACCATCTACTAACGCAAGCATATTAACACCAAAAGTTGTTTGCAGAGACGTATATTTATATAAATTATTTAAAACAACATTCGCATTGGCATCGCGACGTAATTCCATGACAATTCGCATACCTTCACGGTCTGATTCATCACGAAGTTCCGTAATACCATCAATTCGTTTTTCACGGACGTGTTCAGCAATTTTTTCAATTAATTTTGCTTTATTGACTTGATACGGTAATTCAGTAACAATAATGCGTTCGCGCCCGCTTTTTTGTTCTTCTATCTCTACCTTAGCACGTAGCGTAATTGAGCCTCGACCTGTTTCATAGGCTTTACGAATACCGCTTCGTCCTAATATTTTACCCGCTGTCGGAAAGTCTGGGCCTGGTAAATAATCTTCCATAATTTCTTCGATTGTTAGATCTGGATCACGGCTTAATGCTAGGACAGCATCGATTGTTTCCCCCAAATTATGTGGTGGAATATTCGTAGCCATTCCTACTGCAATACCATGTGCACCGTTAACAAGTAAGTTCGGAAATCGTGACGGAAAAACGACAGGTTCACGTTCTGAACCATCATAGTTATCGGTATAGTCAATCGTATCTTTATTAATATCACGTAACAATTCCATAGATATACGTGACATTCTTGCTTCTGTATAACGCATCGCCGCAGCAGAGTCACCATCAACAGAACCGAAGTTACCATGACCATCAACTAACATATAACGATAGCTAAAATCTTGAGCCATTCTTACCATGGCATCATATACGGCAGAATCACCATGTGGGTGATATTTCCCGATGACTTCACCAACGATACGAGCTGACTTTTTATATGCCTTTCCAGCGTGCATGCCCAAGTCATTCATAGCATATAAAATTCTTCGATGTACCGGTTTAAGGCCATCGCGTACGTCAGGAAGGGCACGAGACACGATAACACTCATCGCATAATCTAAAAATGATGTGCGCACTTCTTGACTGATATTAACATCCTGTACATTTGGACGTTCATTCATATTGATAACCTCCTAAGGATAAAGACAGCATCATGTCTCTATGAAACAGTTCCAAATTCATCATATCTGTTCTTCTATTAGTAACAGATATAATTAAATATCTAAATTTTTCACCGATAAAGCATTCTCTTCAATAAAATGACGGCGCGGTTCTACCTTATCCCCCATCAATACGTCAAAAGTTTGATCCGCTTCAATCGCATCAACAAGTTCAACACGTAATAATGTTCGGCTTTCCGGTGCCATCGTTGTTTCCCATAATTGTTCAGCATTCATTTCTCCAAGACCTTTATAGCGTTGTAGGCCAGGTTTTGGTGATTTAGGTAGTTCGGCCAACATGTCCTCTAACTGACGATCATCATAGACGTAATAAGCCTTTTTACCTTGTTGAACTTTATATAAAGGTGGCTGAGCAATATAAACATAGCCATTTTCAATTAAAGGACGCATAAACCGATAGAAAAATGTTAATAATAATGTTCGAATATGAGCCCCATCAACGTCGGCATCTGTCATGATAATAATCTTATGATATCGAGCTTTTTCAATATCAAATTCTTCGCCAATCCCTGTACCAAGAGCCGTTATAATGGCGCGAATTTCATTATTTGATAAAATACGGTCTAAACGTGCTTTTTCAACATTTAATATTTTACCACGTAGCGGAAGAATCGCTTGGAAATGGCGGTCACGTCCTTGTTTAGCTGACCCACCTGCAGAATCCCCCTCAACAATGTAGAGTTCACTAATTGTGGCATCACGTGATGAACAGTCTGCTAATTTTCCAGGTAAATTTGAGACTTCTAGAGCATTTTTTCTCCGTGTTAAATCACGCGCTTTTTTAGCCGCCTCACGGGCACGTGAAGCCATTAATCCTTTTTCTACAATTATTTTTCCAATAGTTGGATTTTCCATTAAATACTTTGAAAAAACATCACTGAAAACGGAATCAGTAACTGCCCGGACTTCACTATTTCCTAATTTTGTTTTCGTTTGTCCTTCAAATTGTGGATCAGGATGCTTGATTGAAACAATCGCAGTAATCCCTTCACGAACATCATCACCTGATAAATTTGATTCGGTTTCTTTTAATAAATTGTTTTTTCGCGCATAATCATTAATCACACGAGTTAATGCCGCTTTGAAGCCAGATTCATGTGTTCCACCTTCATGTGTGCTAATGTTGTTTGCAAAGGAAAATATATTGCTAGTAAATCCCGTATTATACTGAAGAGCTATATCAACCGTAATATCATCTTCAATTCCTTCAGCAAAAAATGGTTCATGTAGGACTTCCTTATTTTTGTTAATGTATTCGACATATTCACTAATTCCACCTTCATAATGGAAAGTGACTGGCTCCTTATCAGAACGCTTGTCTTCTAGTGAAATTTGAATTCCTTTATTTAAAAATGCCAGCTCACGTAACCGCTGACTTAATATATCAAATTCATACACGAGTGTTTCTGTAAAAATATCTGGATCAGGTTTAAAGTGAACTTTTGTCCCTGTCTTGTCTGTTTCTCCAATGACTTTTAATTCATCAGTTACAATACCTTTCTCAAAACCGATGTAATAAATCTTACCATCTAAATGGACATATACATCTAAATGAGTTGACAAAGCATTAACGACAGCTGCACCAACACCGTGTAGACCGCCTGAAACTTTATAGCTGTCACCATCAAACTTTCCACCTGCATGTAAGACAGTCATAATGACTTCAACAGCTGGTTTACCCGTCTTCTTCTGGATGTCAACCGGGATACCACGTCCATTATCTGTTACGGTAATACTATTATCTTCTTCAATTGTTACCTCAATATGATCACAATAACCTGCAAGAGCTTCGTCAATACTGTTATCGACAATTTCCCATACAAGATGGTGCAATCCTCTGGAACTCGTTGAACCGATATACATTCCAGGTCTTTTACGAACAGCCTCTAGTCCCTCTAATACTTGTATTTGATCTGCGGTATATTTTTTATCTTCCATTCGTTTCTTCCACATCCATTTCTACCTGATAGTTAGGGAAAGTTTCCCCTTCATGGACACGCTTTGTTAATGTATCAACAGACAAAGCACTTAAATAAATCGCATCAGTTGCAAAGATAATTGATTTGGCATCTTTTTCTGATCCGACTATATTTCTTTTATGAGTCATCAACATGTCTTCCATCATATGAGATGATGATACAACATCATAATTAATGATCGAGATAATTTGTTCAGATTGAATCATTGATTCATTTCCGATATGAATAAACACAATTGCCTCCTATTTGTTAAGTCTGAATCTGACCTTGACTAACATGAAATATGGTTGCTTTATTTAATGTATCGTGATGAATCCCATCAACTGTTGTTGTCGTCACAAATGTTTGTACTTTTCCTTGAATTGTATGTAACAAGTGTGACTGGCGATAATCATCAAGTTCACTTAGGACATCATCAAGTAATAAAACAGGGTACTCGTTAATTTCGTTTTTTATTAATTCAATTTCTGCTAATTTAATGGACAAAGCGGTTGTTCGCTGTTGCCCTTGAGAACCATAAGTCTGAACATCTCTACCATTTACGATAAATGCAAGATCATCACGATGTGGACCAACGAGTGTTGTTCCACGTTCAATTTCCTGTTCTTGAATATCCCTAAATTTTTCCATATATATTGTTTCTATTTTTCCCTTATTCGCCTTTTCTAATACGTTGATCGTTGGGACATATGTGATTTCTAACTGTTCTTTCTGGCGACTGATTTGAAGATGAATTTCATGTGACCATTCTCTTAACCGTTCAAGAAATTTAAAACGACGCTCTAAAATAGTTGCGGCGTGTTCAACAAGTTGTTCCGTCAATATGGTTAACATCATATAATCATCATGTTTTCGACGTTGTAATTGTTTTAGGAGATGGTTTCGTTGACGTAAAATTTTTTGATATTGCCCTAAATGATAAATATAGGTTGGTTGAATTTGTCCTAACTCCATATCGATAAACCGACGTCTATGCTGTGGCGAGCCTTTAACAAGAGCTAAATCTTCTGGAGCGAACATCACAACATTCAGTGCCCCAATATAATCACTTAAGCGTCTCTGTTCAAGACGATTCCATTTGGCTTTTTTCCCTTTTGGTGAAATAACGATTTCAAGTGGCATGGATTGATTTCTTTTCCTTAATATTCCCTCTACTTTAGCAAATGATTTTTCCCACTGAATCAATTCCTTTTCCTTTGTCGTTCGATGTGATTTTGTAAAGGCGAGTAAATAAATAGCCTCTAATAGATTTGTCTTTCCCTGTGCATTTTCTCCAATAATCACATTAACCTCATTGTTAAAATCAATCGTTAAATCATCATAGTTTCGATAGTTTGTTAATTTTAACTGTTCAATTTGCATTAACATTCCTCATTTTTCTCTCACACTGAAACTACTTCTTTGTAACCTGAATCTTTAAGCCATCTTCAAATTCAACGATATCATTTGGATATATTTTTCTTCCGCGGCGTTTTTCTCTTTCACCATTGACAAGTACACCTTGTTCCTGAAGAAATTGTTTAATAACGCCACCCGATTCAAAAACATTTGCTAACTTTAACAATTGTCCAAGTGTTATATACTCAGTTGTTATGTCAATTCGTTCATGCATATGATCACCGTATCCTCTTCTTTTACCGTTAAAAGCCTTGTATATCTATTTTACTAAAGATTTCATGTTAATGAAAGGACGACCCCATATTTATCCTAAAAACGCATCAAAATGCCTTATTTTGCTTTTTATCGGGAGGTTTAATCAAGCTTTATTATTAAAATGAATCAATGTCATACTACTTCACTTAAAAATACATAGACTTACAATACTAACATAAATAATTTTTCCACTTTGAGTGTTGCTTCTAACCCGCAGTTGACATACACTTCGCTAGCCTCGCTTTTCCCGCTGGAGTCTTCATGTATGTTAACTGCTATGCAGTACCTTACCTTTAAGCTTGGTTTATCAACAAATTCTAAGATTTTAAGAAAGTGCTTTTTTCTTAGAATTACGATATTCTCCCCCGATAGCGACTATTAATTACGACATTCACTCAAATTAGCTCTAAAACAAGAAAAAGAACTGGCTACAAAGCCAATTCTTTCTCATAGGTTTATTATTAATACGTTCTTACCGGTAAAATTAATTGTAAAACTTCTTCACCGTCAATTGGTCTAATAATAAATGGACGCATGGCACCAGTAAACTCAATACTGACTTCATCTGAGTGAATAGCGCGTAAACCTTCTAACATATATTTCGAACTAAAAGAGATATTTAATTCTTCTCCTTGAAACGATTTGATTGGAATCTCTTCTTCTACATGACCAATTTCAGGTGAATTACTCATAATTTCTATTAACTGTTCATTAATTGTGGATAAACGGACAACATTATTTCGTTCATCTCTTGCTAATAGTGATGCACGATCAATAGCCTGAATCAGTTCTTTTGTATTTGCATTAATTGTCGTTTTACTCTGTGTTGGAATTAAGCGAGATGTCTCTGGGTAATTTCCTTCTAACAAACGCGACATAAAGTTCAAATGCTTAGATTTAAACAATATTTGATTAGCTGTCACACTGATTTCGACTAATTCTTCAGTTTCATCGAGTATTTTATTCAATTCATTTAAGCTTTTACCAGGGACAACAACATTAGAAAACTCTAGACCATTCGTATCAATTGGAATATGACGAGAAGCTAAGCGATGGCTGTCTGTTGCTGTAAAGTTCAATCGATTGTCTTTTAAGGTCATATTTACACCCGTTAAAATAGGTCTTGTTTCCATCGTTGAAACAGCGAATACGGTTTGACTAATCATATATTTTAATAAATCAATTGGTATTGTAAAACTATCTTCTGTTTGGACTTCTGGAAGTAGTGGATATTCGTTTGCGTCTAGACCATTTAAATTAAATTCTGCTTTACCTGAGCGAATCGTTACAAGCAATTGGTCATTGACTGAAATTTCAACGGTATTTTCAGGAAGTTTACGAATTATATCTGGAAAATAACGTGCATCAATAACAATACTTCCTTCGATAATCTGTTCAACATGTGTTTCTCCATCTTGTTCATTTGGTATATAAGATTCAATTGAAATATCTGAGTCGCTTCCTGTTAATGTAATGCCGTGTTTTTTCGCTTCGATTTTTATTCCTGTTAATATAGGAACTGCCGCGCGTGAGGAAATAGCTTTCATAACATCCTGGACACTATCAACTAAGCGATTTCGTTGAATAACGAATTTCATCTGTTTTCCTCCTGTATATTATGTATATTTATTATAAAAAAATAATAATAGAAATAATAAGCCTTGTGATTATGTGGATAACTACTCTAAACATAGATAAATAAAACTTATCCCCATGTGAATAGTTTGTTGATAAGTATGTTTAGTTGTGCACGATATTCACAAAGCCTAAGTCGATTTTAAAGTTTCTATTATGTCATCAATTTCTTTATTTAATAATGTGTCATCAATAATAAGCTTAGAAATTTTATCATGTGCATGTAAGACCGTCGTATGATCTCGTCCACCAAATTCGTCGCCTATTTTTGGTAAAGATAAGTCGGTTAATTCCCTTGAAAGATACATGGCAATTTGACGTGGGAATGCAATCGATTTTGTTCGTTTTTTGGCGAGAAACTCTTCCATTTTTACATTATATTTCTCTCCCACAACTTCCATAATTGTCTGGGTTGTAATCACTTTTGGTTTTTTACTTGGAATAATATCTTTTAAAGCATCTGCTGCTAAAGCTGCGTCAATATCTTGATTGACTAATGATGAGTATGCTACAACACGAATTAACGCGCCTTCTAACTCACGAATGTTCGTATCAATTTGGTTGGCGATATACATCATCACTTCATTTGGAATGTCAAGTCCTTCCGCTTTTGCTTTTTTGTTTAATATTGCTATGCGTGTTTCTAAATCTGGAGGCGTAATATCTGTGATTAATCCCCATTCGAAACGCGAACGCAAGCGATCTTCTAATGTTGGAATTTCTTTTGGTGGCCGGTCACTAGAAATGACGAGCTGTTTATTTTCTTCATGCAATGCATTAAACGTATGGAAAAACTCTTCTTGAGTAGATTCTTTACCAGCTATAAATTGAATGTCATCAATTAATAAGACGTCGACTGTCCGATATTTATTACGAAATTCGGATGTTTTGTTTTCCATAATGGCATTGATGAACTCATTCGTAAATTTTTCTGATGTTAAGTAGACAACTTTTGCATCTGGTTTATGCTCGCGAACATAATGACCAATCGCATGCATCAAATGCGTTTTACCAAGCCCAACACCACCATAAATAAATAGAGGGTTATAAGCTTTGGCTGGTGCTTCTGCTACAGCAAGAGAAGCGGCATGAGCAAACCGGTTGCCAGAACCAATAACAAATGTATCGAAGACATATTTTGGATTTAACATCGTCTTTTTATGATTCGTTTGTTTATCATTTTGTTTAATCTTTGATACTGCTTTAATGTTTTCTGTTTCAGATAATGTATCAGGTATAGCAAATTTTATTTTTAATAGGGAACCTGTAACTTCTTCTACAATGGACGCAATGAGACCAGTATATTGCTCTTCTAACCAATCTTTGGCGAATTCATTTGGTGCCATGACAGTTAATGTGTTATTTTCAATTTTTTCTGCTTCCGTATGCTGTAACCATGTTTCATAACTTGGTTTACTTACTTTTTCTTCTATTTTCTCTAAAACGACTTTCCAGAGATCCCCGATATTCTCCAACAGTTTCCACTCCTTCCTTATAAATTAATACATAAGGCTATCTATTTTTTAGAAATGAGTCTAAGCACAGTAAGAAATGATCATAATTTCCTGTTTTTCACATATGATTAGATGAAAAAACCTCTCCCGATCTATTTAAATAGAGAATAAATAGATGGAAAGGCGAATATAAAAATATAATATTGCCTTATCATTATCTGTGAAATTTTCCATAGAAATGTATGTTATAAAAGGGTGTTTGTAAGATGTTATTCGCATTATCCACAATCATGTTGATAAATGATTTAACAGTATGTGAAAAACATATACACAACTTATCCACAATCTGTGAATAAGTCAACTGAGGAAAAAGTTACCCACAGATTAAAACATAATAATTATAACAAAATAAAACCAAGCGTGCAATGGGTTTATCATACTTATCCACAAAATAAGCGTGTTGTAGATATTTAATGTCCACAATGCACGATTATGTGATTAACTTGTCGATAAATGTTGTGAATAAAAAAAACTAGAAAATTAATAATAACATAAGTTGTGCACAATATAAAAGTTAATGTGGATAAAATTTAAAGAATGGAAAAGAGGGCGGATTTAGTTTAAATGTTTAGGGGAATAATTTGGATGAGAATAAATTTGACAGCAGTCTCTATTCTTAAGTATAATGACAAAGACTGTTTACGGAGTGTGAATTCCTCAGGGGAGGTGCAATATAAATGAAAAGAACTTATCAACCACATAATCGGAAAAGAAAACGAGTTCATGGTTTTCGTGCACGTATGAGTACTAAAAACGGCCGAAAAGTTTTAGCTCGTCGTCGTCGTAAAGGAAGAAAAGTATTGTCTGCATAGGCCACTGAAAAGTCAGTGGTCTTTTTTAAAGTAAAGGTTTGATATTTATTACCTAGTAAGGTGATCCAATGAAAAAACAATACCGCGTAAAAGATAATCGGGATTTCCAACACATTTTTAAACATGGTAAGTCATTTGCTAATCGGCAACTCGTTCTATATTATCTGGAAAAGCCAGATCAGACCCATTTTCGTGTCGGGTTATCAGTCGGAACAAAAATAGGGAATGCGGTAAAGAGAAATCAGATTAAACGTTATTTACGTCAAGCATTTCATGAGTTAGAAAATGACATACAAGATACGTATGATATGATTGTGATAGCTAGACAACCGACAAAAAATATGGAGTTTCATGAGATTAAAAAAAGCCTATTACATCTATTACGCAAAAAGAAATTATTAAAAAAGAAGTAGATTAGGTAGTTATGAATAGAATATCTTATGGAATTCAGATAAAATAACAGATAAATCATTTTTTATACTCGGGTTTGTAGTTAGGAGGAAATAGGTTGCGTAATAAAAAGATTTTTTTGCTTGCGGCATTAATCGGATTGGTCTTCCTGCTTTCAGGATGTACACAAGTAAATGAACCAATTACCGCAGATAGTACAGGATTTTGGAATAAATTCTTTGTTTACCCGATGTCATCGCTAATTACTTATTTTGCGGAATTATTTGGAACGAATTATGGTTTGGCGATTGTTATTGTGACGATCATTATTCGAGTAGTTTTATTACCATTGAACGTGAAACAGATTAAAAGTTCCAGAGCGATGCAAGAGATTCAACCAGAATTAAAAGCATTACAAGAAAAATATAAATCTAAAGATGCGAATACACAACAAAAGTTACAGCAAGAAACAATGGCCTTATTCCAAAAACATGGGGCAAATCCACTTGCTGGATGTTTACCGATTTTTATTCAAATGCCGATTTTCATTGCGATGTATCATGCGATAATGAGGACAGCTGAAATTAAGAAAGGAAGTTTCCTTTGGTTCCAATTAGGAACACCAGACTATATTTTACCGTTTATTGTTGCTGGTGCAACATACCTTCAACAGCGTTTAATGATGGCAGGAAGTCCTGCAACAGCTAATAATCCACAATTTAAAATCATGCTATATGTCATGCCAATTATGATTGGGATTTTTGCCTTTATTTTACCATCTGCATTAGCATTATATTGGGTAGTCGGGAATATATTTATGGTTGCACAGACAATTTTCATCAATAAGCCAATGATGAAAGATGTTAGTACTGGGGGAGACAAATAGTGAGACAAGTAACTGCTACTGGAGAAACGGTGGAAGAAGCGGTCCATTCAGCAATAGAGCAGTTAAACACATCGAAGGACCAAGTTGAAATTGAAGTCATTGATGAAGGTAAGAAAGGAATTCTTGGTTTATTTGGTGCCAAACCAGCTATCGTAAAAGTTACATTACGAAAAGACCCCGTATTAGAAGCTGAGAAGTATATTCAAACAATCAGCCGTCACATGGGGGTATCAGATATTAAAATTGAAACTAATCGTGATGATCAACAAGTTACATTTAATTTAAGCAGTGAAAAAATCGCGTTATTAATTGGGAAACGTGGTCAAACTTTAAATGCTCTGCAATATTTAGTCCATCTAACGATCAATCGTGGAGGCGCCAAATATTTTAAAGTTATTCTTGATGCAGAAGGCTATCGGGAACGACGTCGAAAGACATTAGAAACGTTAGCACATCGTATGGCTGAACGCGCTAAACGAATTAAACGTAAAGTCGCATTAGAGCCGATGCCTGCTTACGAAAGAAAAATCATTCACACAGCGTTACAAGAAGAAGAAGGTGTGAAGACATCTTCAGATGGAAGAGAACCACATCGTCATATCATAATCGAACCTGTTTAATGATATTATAATTGATTAATAGTGGATGCTACGTGAAAGTTTATCGTTCATCCACTATTTTTTTATTTACAAATGAATCGAAGAAGTTTTATCGCGAAATGGTTATTCACATGTGGATAACCATTTTTATTTTTGGTAAATTAACTTGAAATTTCCACTGTGGATAAGTTTATTTTTGCTTCTTTTTATGGTAATCTATTTACTTAGGACACTTTTGTGGATAAAGTAGACTCGGTTCAGGTGAAGTAAAAACTCCACCTGAACTTTAGTCGCACTTATTTATAAGTTTCGCGGGAGTCTCAGTAACGCCGCGGTGATAAATAAAATGACGGATTTAAATAGATGAAAAAATGATTTAGGAGGTGGAATGATGGAGACAGATACAATTGCAGCAATATCGACACCGATCGGTGAAGGTGCGATATCGATTGTAAGGTTAAGCGGGCCAAAGGCAGTGTTAATTGCAAATCGTATATTTAGCGGAAAAAATTTACAAAAGGTTGATTCACATACGATTCATTATGGAAAAATTATTGAACCAGAGTCAGAAACTGTTGTAGATGAAGTGATGGTTTCTGTGATGCGTGCTCCCAAAACGTTTACACGAGAAGATGTTGTCGAAATCAATACACATGGTGGTATCGTGGCGGTTAATCGTGTATTAGAAATTGCACTTGAAAGTGGGGCTCGCTTAGCAGATCCGGGTGAGTTTACGAAACGTGCCTTTTTAAATGGGCGTATTGATTTATCTCAAGCTGAAGCGGTGATGGATTTAATTCGTGCTAAAACCGATAAAGCAATGGGTGTTGCTTTAAAACAAATGGATGGACGATTGTCACAATTGATTCAGTCTTTTCGTCAAGAATTGCTTGAAACAATTGCCCATGTAGAGGTTAATATTGATTACCCAGAATATGATGATGTTGAAGAGATGACTCATGAGTTAATGCAGGAAAAAACGAAAAAAGTAAGTGAACAAATTGAGCAGTTACTTCAAGTTGCTAAACAAGGTAAGATTTTAAGAGAAGGCTTATCTACTGCGATTATCGGAAGACCGAATGTCGGTAAATCTTCATTAATGAATACACTTGTTCAAGAGAATAAAGCAATTGTCACGGATGTACCCGGCACAACACGTGATATTATTGAAGAGTATGTCAATGTTCGTGGTGTTCCTTTACGTTTGGTGGATACAGCTGGAATTCGTGAAACAGAGGATATTGTAGAGAAAATTGGTGTGGAAAGATCACATCAAGTATTGAAGGAATCTGATTTAGTTTTACTCGTTTTAAATTATCATGAACCATTAACAGATGATGACCGAAATCTATTTAAAGCAGTTGAAGGTTTAGAATATATTGTCATTGTTAATAAAACAGATTTACAACAACACCTGGATTTAGAAGCGGTTAAAGAGTTAGCGAAAGATCACCCGCTTATTACAACATCTTTAATTAAAGAAGAAGGAATAGACGAATTGGAAGAGGCTATTCGTGATCTATTCTTTAGAGGCGATATTGAATCAGTTGATATGACCTATGTATCGAATGCCCGTCATATCCAACTTTTAAAACAAGCAAAAGACGCATTAGAAGATGCAAAAGCGAGTTTAGACATGGGTATGCCGCTAGATATTGTCCAAATCGACATCACCCGCACGTGGGAATTTTTAGGCGAAATCATTGGCGATACAGCGAGTGAGGCATTGATTGATCAATTGTTCGCTCAGTTTTGTTTAGGTAAATAGGAGAGTTAATTCTTATTCTTACAGGGCAAGTGTTTCAAAATATTAAAGAAGGAAGCAGCTCCCACGATTCGAAGCTACCTATAAAATTTTGTAGTTCTATGGCTTAAAAAAGCGAGATATTTACGAAATTGATTCGGATAAAAAAATTAAAGAAAGGATGAAACAAGATGACATATAATGCAGGACATTACGATGTAATTGTTGTTGGTTCAGGTCATGCCGGCGTTGAAGCGGGATTAGCAGCAGCGCGCATGGGTGCGAAAACCCTTATGCTCACATTAAACCTAGATATGATTGCCTTTATGCCATGTAACCCATCACTTGGGGGTCCGGCCAAAGGGATTGTTGTTCGTGAAGTTGATGCCCTCGGTGGTGTAATGGGTAAAGTCATTGACCAAGCTCATATTCAAATGCGCATGCTTAATACAAGAAAAGGGCCTGCAGTACAGGCACTCCGAGCACAGGCAGATAAACCTGTCTATGTTCAAAAAATGAAACATATCATTGAAAAAGAAGAGAATATTACCCTCCGTCAAGCGATGGTAAATGAATTAATTGTAGAAGATGGTGTTTGTAAAGGTGTGATTACCGAAACTAAAGCCGCCTATTACGCAAAAGCTGTCATTATAACGACAGGGACATTTATGCGTGGAAAAGTGTTGATGGGTGATTTAGAGTATGAAAGTGGTCCAAATAACCAACGTATATCTGTCAAATTATCAGAGAATCTTGAAGAACTTGGATTTCAATTAACACGTTTTAAAACAGGTACACCACCACGAGTTAATGGTCGCACAATTGATTATTCAAAAACAGAAATTCAACCGGGTGATGAGAAACCACAGGGCTTTTCTTATGAGACAACTGACTATATAACTGATCAAATGCCGTGCTGGTTAACGCATACGAATCAACACACCCATGAAATCATTAATGATAATCTTACTTTATCTGCCATGTACTCTGGTGCCAAACGTGGAACAGGTCCAAGATATTGCCCGTCTATTGAAGATAAAATTGTTCGTTTTCATGATAAACCACGTCACCAAGTATTTTTAGAACCAGAAGGACGTCATACTGAAGAATATTATGTTCAAGGATTATCAACTTCATTACCAGAATCCTTACAACATGATATCGTTCGTTCTGTAAAAGGATTAGAAAAAGCCGAAATTATGCGTCCAGGATATGCAATCGAATATGATGCTTTAGTACCGACACAACTTTGGCCAACATTAGAAACGAAAAAAATATCTGGTCTTTATACTGCCGGTCAAATTAATGGAACATCTGGTTATGAAGAAGCTGCCGCACAAGGAATTATGGCTGGTATTAATGCAGCTCAAAAGATTTTTGGTAAGGAACCTGTTATACTTGATCGTTCACAGGCCTATATCGGTGTGCTTATCGATGATCTTGTCACGAAAGGAACACGTGAACCTTACCGACTACTCACATCGCGAGCTGAATATCGTTTGTTGTTACGTCATGATAATGCGGACTTACGTTTGACAGAGCTTGGATTTGAGTTAGGACTTATTTCTGAAGAACGTTATCAAAAATTCACTGACAAGAAACAGCTTGTAAAAGAAGAAAAAGATCGTCTCTATAAAATTATTGTAAAACCGACCGAATCAGTACAAGACATGTTAAAATCAGTGAAAGGATCTTTATTGAAAGATGCTGTTCGTGCTTATGACTTATTAAAGCGGCCAGAAGTGACGTATGAATTATTAGAAACTGTGATAGATAAACAAGATTTACCACAAGAAGTAAAAGAACAAGTCGAGATACAAATTAAGTATGAAGGTTATATTAAGAAGACATATGAACAAGTTGAACGAATGAAAAAAATGGATGGAAAATTAATACCAGAAAATATTGATTATGATAAGATTAGCGGGATTGCAACAGAAGCAAAAGAAAAGTTAAAACAAGTACGTCCTCTATCTGTTGGTCAAGCATCGCGAATATCTGGTGTAAATCCATCTGATATTTCGATACTGCTTGTTTATATCGAACAAGGTAAAATTGCTAAATTAGCTAACTAGATTAAAAACCGACTCTCATGTCGGTTTTTAATCAAAATACATAAAAAAGGATGACATGCATGAATCGTGAACAGTTCAAGAGAGCCCTTGAGGAAAAAGGAATTGTTTTAACGAAGCGTCAATTAGAACAGTTTTCCATTTACTATCAAACATTAGTCGAATGGAATGAAAAAATGAACTTAACGGCTATCACTGATAAAGAAGAGGTTTATTTAAAGCATTTTTATGATTCGGTTTCTGTTGCCTTTTATCATGAATTTAAAAATGATAAGCATATATGTGATGTAGGGGCGGGAGCTGGTTTTCCAAGTATCCCCTTAAAAATATGTTTCCCTCATTTAGACATTACGATTGTTGATTCGTTAAAAAAGCGCATCGGTTTCTTAGAACATTTAGCAGAGAAACTGCAACTAGAAAATGTCTCCTTTTACCATGACCGCGCGGAGACTTTTGGGAAGAATAAACAGTTTCGTGAAACCTTTGACATTGTTTTAGCAAGAGCAGTGGCACGAATGTCTGTTCTTAGTGAACTATGCTTACCTTTAGTAAAAAATGGAGGCCTTTTTATTGCGATGAAAGGTGCACAGGGAAAAGAAGAGTTGCTAAAGGCTCAAAAAGCGATTCGCGTTCTTGGAGGGAAAGTTAAAAAAACATATCTGCTTACCTTACCTAAAGAGGGTAGTGAAAGAACCATCATTTGTATTGATAAAATGAAGTCCACACCTAAGAAATACCCTCGAAAACCGGGTACACCAAACCGTTCACCGATTGAATAATAGGAACATATGTACTATAATGTCATTATGATTTTATTTTTTTCTGTCAGTCATGTAAAAAAAGACATATAAAACAGATTTGTAGCCTATGGATAACATGCTGAAATATGATATTATGGTAATATGTGGTCAATCATGATACTCCATCCTAAAAATGTTTCACGTGAAACATTTTGGATGTTTATATATATGAAAGCATATGCTTTTTAGTTCATTGAATGATGTAAGGCATATGCGGAAACAAAATAGGTGGATCTAAAAAAATGAATGTTCATACATAGATCAAGCCATAATGATTTAGAATGAATAATGAAAAGGTGGGGTGAAACGTGTTGCAACCTTTCAACCGTCTCTTTGGTATGAAGGAAAAATCCGAAGACGATTCGATAACATATCGTCCTGATGAAGTGATTGAGCTCCCGGTCAACCAAATTCAACCTAATCGATTTCAGCCACGGACATTATTCGACGAAGAAAAAATCCGTGAACTCGCTCAAACCATACATACGCATGGTATGATTCAGCCCATTGTTGTTAGAAAGCTAGATGAAGATCAATTTGAACTTATAGCTGGTGAACGTAGATGGCGTGCTGTTCAAACATTAGAGTGGGAAAACATACCGGCCATCATTCGGGATATGAATGATACACAAACAGCTTCAGTCGCATTAATAGAGAACTTGCAAAGAGAGGAATTAACAGTGATTGAAGAAGCTGTTGCTTATGCTAAACTTTTAGAACTTCATGATTTAACACAAGAAGCATTAGCACAACGATTAGGTAAAAGTCAATCAACAATCGCTAATAAGTTACGTCTATTAAATTTGCCTGAAGAAGTACATCAAGCCTTATTAACGAAACAAATTACTGAACGTCATGCAAGAGCATTAATTAAATTAAAAAATGAAGAAACACAACTCAAGTTATTAAATGATATCATTGAAATGCATTTAAATGTAAAACAAACTGAAGAGAGAGTAACTGAGTTATTAGGATCGAAAAAGAAAAAAGCAAAACCGCGTCCGAAATTGAAAGGAATTAGTAAAGACGTACGTATTGCGATGAATACCATACGCCAATCATTAACAATGGTGTCAGATACTGGTATTGAAGTGGAGTCAAACGAAGAAGAATTAGAAGATTACTATCAAATAACGATAAAAATACCAAAAAAGTAATCATATTATTTATTTATAACTTTTTAAAGCCTTTACCTTATGAGGAAGGGCTTTTTATTTATTTTACTAGGTAAATTCGCTGTCTATATGCAAAAAAAATGATAGAATAGAAGAAGTAATGTTTTTTGCGAGGAAATGTTAATAAGAAAAGTGTTATTCAAACAAAACAGGTAGGTGTAATTATGGGGAAGATTATTTCCATCGCTAATCAGAAAGGTGGCGTAGGAAAGACGACGACATCGGTTAACTTAAGTGCTAGTTTAGCTAAATTAGGTTATAGTGTATTGCTTGTAGATATTGACCCACAAGGAAATGCAACGAGCGGTGTCGGTATTAATAAAGCAGATGCAACAAATTGTGTTTATAATGTATTAATAGAAGAGGTATCTGCTAAGGACGTGTTATTTCCTACTGAAATAGAAAATTTAGATGTTATTCCTGCTACCATTCAATTAGCTGGTGCAGAAATAGAGCTAGTACCAGTTATTTCACGTGAAATACGTCTGAAAAAGGCATTAGAAGAGCTGAAAGACGATTATGATTACTTAATTATAGATTGTCCACCATCATTAGGTATTTTAACTATCAATGCTCTAACAGCCTCTGATTCGGTATTGATTCCGGTACAATGTGAATATTATGCACTAGAAGGATTAAGTCAGTTATTAAATACGATAAGGTTAGTCCAAAAGCATTTAAATACATCATTAATGATAGAAGGTGTTTTATTAACGATGTTAGATGCACGGACAAATTTAGGTATTCAAGTGATTGAAGAAGTAAAAAAATACTTTCAAGATAAAGTGTACCAATCAATAATCCCGCGCAATGTTCGCTTAGGTGAAGCGCCTAGTCATGGAAAACCAATAACTGTCTACGACCCTAAATCCCGCGGGGCAGAAGTTTATCTTGAATTGGCGAGGGAAGTGGTGAATAGTGACACGAAGGTTGGGTAGGGGACTGGATGCCCTTTTTAAAGACGCCGAACAAAAAGAAGAAGAATCCATTCAAGAAATAGCTGTAACAGAATGTCGACCAAATCCATATCAACCGCGGAAAACGTTTGAAGCAGATGCGATTGAAGAACTAAAAGACTCCATTCTTGAATATGGGATCATTCAACCACTCATTGTACGTAAAAGTATTAAAGGATATGAAATCGTTGTTGGTGAACGACGCTATCGCGCAGCCAAGGAAGCCGGTCTTACTACAGTACCAGTCGTCGTGAAAGAGATGACTGATGAACGCATGATGGAGTTAGCTCTACTAGAAAACTTACAGCGTGAAGACCTTACTCCGATAGAAGAGGCAGAAGCATATCAAACATTAATTGAAAACCTTCAAGTAACCCAAGAGGAATTATCAAAAAGACTTGGGAAAAGCCGTTCACATATAGCTAATATGATTCGTTTACTTGCTCTACCAAAAGCCGTCATTGCCAAAATTAATACTGGAGAACTTTCAATGGGACATGGACGTGCTTTACTTGGATTAAAGGACAAAGAAAATGTATTACCTTTAGCACAAAAGATTGTTCGAGAAAAATTAAATGTCCGTCAAGTTGAGCGAATGATCGCGGTTTTAAATGACAAACCACTACAAAAACCTAAGAAACAAGCAAAAGATCCATTTATCGTAGCACAAGAATCTGTTTTACGTGAAAAGTTTGGTACAGCTGTTACGATTCAAAAAGGAAAAAGAAAAGGCAAAATTGAAATCGAATTTTATACAGATGATGATTTAAATCGGATTATTGAAATGATGGAAAGTGTTTAACATCTCAAGAAACCCAAAATGTTTCACGTGAAACATTTTGGATAGCCATCCTTTACTTTTGGTGAAGGATGGCTATTTATATTGATGAGGATATGAGGATTGCGCACACGTCAATTGATGATCGAGTTTTTCGAGAGCTTTTGCAACTGTTTTTGCCATTTCAACGACAACCGCAAGACGTGTATTTTGTAAGACAGCATATTCCATAAAACCACTCACATTAACAATGCCAGCTATATATAAATCCCCAATTGGCGGGAGCATCTTATTAAGAGCCGCACCTGGTTTTAATGCCCCTTTTTTCGCAACAAGTTGTCCGATTGATGTCTTCTGACCTAAAGAAGCGTCAACGGCAATAATAAAAGGCCGTTGATGTGATTGATTAATATGATTTATTGCGTCCCATAAATTCGTCGCATGAATCGGTTCTTGAAGCGTTCCGTAAACCGTGATTTGTTTTAAATTAATTTCATGCAAATATGTCCCTACAAATGGCCCTAAAGCGTCCCCTGTAGAACGATCCGTCCCGATACATGCGATGACATAGTCGCGTGGTGCTTTTGGCAACCAATTGGAAAGCTGTTGGTATAAGAGATGACTTGCATGTGGATGAGTATAATGTATGCGTAGAGAATCATGCTGGTCATTATGCTGGTTGTACAAACTTTGACTCATAGCTTATCCTCCAAAATCATAGTGTTATAGTATACGGTATTTATGAAAGTTTTATACATGATAAATTGGATATACTGGAGGATAATAATGTTAAAATCAGGAATGAAATGGATGTTCTTAATTATAGGGACAACCATTGGTGCGGGTTATGCTTCGGGTAGGGAGTTATGGGAGTTCTTTGGACCTGGTAGTGAGATTGCTATCATATTATTTGTTATTTGTTTTTCTATTGCAACCTTTGCAATCATGAACATTAGTTTCCGAAGACAGACAACCGATTACCGCCCGGTACTAGAGGAAATTGTCGGGAAACGGTTCGTTGTTTTCTATGATGGGATGATCTTTTTATATTTATATACAACAACCGTTGTTATGTTAGCTGGCAGTGGTGCAACTGGACAAGTATATCATTTACCTTATGGGTTCGGTGTCATATTTTTAGCAATCGTCCTGATCATGCTTTTTTATAATGGGATTCACAATACCCTAATGATCAATCTCGTTTTAATACCTATATTAATCATCGCTCTTGTTTATGTTCTTATCCTGTTTTCTATCGATGAACAGATTTCATTTCTTTCACAATGGACATATCAGGACAATTGGTTAGCGGCTTTTCCATTTACGGCATTAAATATCTTTCCCCTAATAGCAGTGCTAGGAGCAATTGGACAGCATATTCAATCAGAAGGAGAGATTTGGCTTGCAAGTCTAGGGAGCGCCCTCATATTAGGAATTATCTCCTACTTATATAATAATAGCTTAATACATATATCACATGAGCTTAATTTTAATGAAATACCGCTATTTGTCATACTAAAAAGGTATTCCATATCGATGAATATATCGATGTCAATATTATTGTGGTTTGCGATTTTAACAACTGCTGCTGCAGGAATGATAGGGATTGTATCACGAATAAGAAGACATACCTCCCTTGAAACAGGAGTCATTGTTAGTTTAGCTCTTTGTACCATTATTCCTATGACAGCTATCGGTTTTGGACCACTCATTCATTATACATATCCTGTATATGGGATTTTGAATTTATATGTTTTAACACGACTATTATTCTATCGTTCAACATAACAATCACGACTTTACTTTTATTAAGAGAAAGCATATCATAAATAGATATAAGGAGATTGTGTAAATATAAATGACATAATGACTGAATATTTATATAAGAGTCGCTTGAAATAAAGGGATAGAGGAGGAACATAAGGATGAATGAGAAGCAATTTGCATTGAAAGATGTCGTTGAAATGAAAAAACCCCACCCTTGTGGAGAAAACCGTTGGCGAATTATTCGCATGGGCATGGATATACGGATTAAATGCCTTGGTTGTGAGCATAGCGTCCTTATGCCACGGCGGGAATTTATTAAGAAAATGAGAAAAGTGATTGAACTAAGCGAAGAATAAGTGAAACAATATGGAAAATGAATTCTATCTAGATAGAAATGGAAAAATAGACGGTTACTCACTGTCTATTTCTTCTTTTCCATAACTTGTTTTATCTACTTATTAAAACTATAATTAGAGTGATTGATACATTCATATGAATGGAATCCTTAAGGAGTGAAAGTTGTATGTCTTTGACAGCAGGAATTGTCGGACTACCAAACGTAGGAAAATCTACATTATTTAATGCCATTACCCAGGCAGGAGCAGAATCAGCAAATTACCCGTTCTGTACGATTGATCCGAATGTAGGTATTGTGGAAGTCCCAGACGAACGTTTAAATCATTTAACAACATTAGTTAAACCGAAAAAAACTGTGCCAACAGCTTTCGAGTTTACAGATATTGCAGGAATTGTAAAAGGAGCAAGCAAGGGTGAAGGGCTTGGCAACCAATTTCTATCCCATATTAGACAGGTGGATGCTATTTGTCAGGTCGTACGTTGTTTTGATGATGAGAATATCACACATGTATCTGGTACGATTAATCCAATTGATGATATAGAAATCATTAATTTAGAATTGATTTTAGCTGATTTAGAAACAGTGAATAAACGTTATCAGCGTGTGGAAAAACTGGCTAAACAAAAAGATAAAGAAGCCGTTATGGAATTTGAAGTGTTAACGAAGCTTAAAGAGGCTTTCGAAAATGAAAAGCCGGCACGTTCAATCGACTTTAATGAAGATCAAATGAAAATCGTAAAAGGCCTTCATTTATTAACATCTAAACCAATGCTTTATGTAGCCAATGTGAGCGAAGATGATATTGTTGAACCTGATACGAATGAACATGTGCAAAAAGTACAAGAATACGCAGCTAAAGAAGAATCAGAAGTCATTGTCATCAGTGCGAAAATTGAGGAAGAAATTTCAGAATTAGATCAAGAAGAAAAAGAAATGTTCTTAAACGAGTTAGGTATTCAAGAGTCTGGACTTGATCAGCTCATTAAAGCTTCTTATTCATTGCTCGGATTAGGGACTTACTTTACAGCAGGGGAACAAGAAGTTCGTGCATGGACATTCAAAAAAGGAATGAAGGCTCCGCAAGCGGCAGGAATTATTCATACAGATTTTGAAAAAGGTTTTATCCGTGCGGAAACAGTATCATATGATGATTTAGTTGAAGCAGGTTCTATGACACAAGCAAGAGAAAATGGAAAAGTTCGTTTAGAAGGAAAAGATTATATCGTTCAAGACGGAGACATCATTCATTTCCGTTTTAATGTATAAAAAAATGACGTGGATCCCTTGATAATGGTTGTGTATTAAATGCTTTTTTGCTATAATTAACTATCGTGAGTAATTGAATTTATATTGGATTACTCCTTGCTCTTATGTTACATAAGGGCCGTAAAGACCAAAAGGAGGTGTAACGGATGAGAAAATACGAAATTATGTACATCATCCGCCCAGATATCGAAGAGGAAGCGCAAAAAGGATTGATTGAGCGTTTCAACACTATTTTAACAGATCGTGGTGCGGAAATCGAAAAAGTTGACGAAAAAGGCAAAAAACGTTTTGCATATGAAATTGACAACTACCGTGATGGATATTATGTCGTTGTGAACTTCAAAAGTGATGAGAATGCAGTTAGTGAATTCAGTCGCTTAGCGAAGTATTCCGATGATATTGTTCGTCACATCGTAGTTCGCGATGATGACCAATAATAAAAAGGGGTGGTTCTGATGTTAAATCGTGTCGTACTTGTCGGCAGATTAACGAGGGATCCTGAATTACGTTATACAGCAAGTGGAGTAGCCGTAGCGAATTTTACTGTAGCATGTAATCGACCTTTTACAAATCAACAAGGTAATCGTGAGGCCGACTTCATTAATTGTGTTGTTTGGCGTCGTCCAGCTGAAAATCTTGCTAATTATATGAAAAAAGGAAATCTGATTGGTGTAGATGGCCGGATTCAAACACGTAGTTATGAAGGACAAGATGGTAAAACTGTTTACGTCACCGAAGTGGTAGCAGACAGTGTTCAGTTTTTGGAATCACGCTCGTCACAAGGTAGAGATAGTCAAGATGCTTACTCACCAAGTGCTGGTTCAGGTTTCCAACAACAACACCAACAACAACCGAATCAGAACAACCAAATGAATCAAAACAACCAAAATAGAATGGATGAAGATATCTTTAAGGATAGTGGCGAACCAATTGATATCTCTGATGATGATCTCCCATTCTAAAGCACATATATAACTTAAACAATTGATAAAAGGAGGGATATATATGGCAGCTCGTCGTGGTGGTCGTGGTAGACGTCGTAAAGTGTGCTACTTTACATCAAATGGTATCACACATATCGACTACAAAGATGTTGATCTGTTAAGACGTTTTATCTCCGAACGCGGGAAAATTCTTCCTCGTCGTGTAACAGGAACAACTGCGAAATATCAACGTAAATTAACAAAAGCAATTAAGCGTGCTCGTCAAATGGCACTTTTACCATATGTATCTGAGTAATCATAAAACCCCACTAGTATACGTTACTAGTGGGGTTTTAATATGATAGGAATACTTTCCTTGTTAATGGACGATCTTTCCTTGATTTATTCTTAAAATTCGATGTCCCAATTTCCTAGCTTCTTCCAGATTATGTGTCACAATCAAAATCGGTATATTCCACATGTCGTGAA
Source organism: Cerasibacillus sp. (assembly GCF_036516575.1). Classification (NCBI taxonomy): domain Bacteria; kingdom Bacillati; phylum Bacillota; class Bacilli; order Caryophanales; family Bacillaceae; genus Cerasibacillus; species Cerasibacillus sp. The sequence continues at coordinate 133,798 of NZ_DATBTY010000003.1, read as the reverse complement.
TGCGTAAAAGCTCATCTTGACAATCACGTCGCGTTTTTTCATCTAATGCAGAAAACGGCTCGTCTAAAAGCAATGCATTTGGTCTAGTAGCGAGCGCCCGTACTAATGCAACACGTTGCTTTTCACCGCCAGATATGTTACTTGGATATTCTTGTAATAAATGCTCGATTCCAACCACTTCAATTAAATCTTTCACAATTTCTGAGTCCTTCATTCCATAAGCAATATTTTGTTTCACGGTCATATGTGGAAAAAGCGCATAATCTTGAAAGAGATAACCTAGATTTCTATTTTGAATAGGAGTTGGCTTATTTCTTTTTTGCTCAGAGTCGAAGAACGTTTGCTCTTTTAATCGAATATGTCCTTCATCAGGATGTAAAATACCGGCAATACAATTTAAAACAGTTGTTTTTCCAGAACCAGATGGTCCAAATAGGACAACCCGTTCTTGTTTTGTTTTTAGTTGGACGTGTAAATCAAAGTGGGAAAGTTTTTTATAAATATTGATATCTAACATGAATATTCTCCTCATGTCTTTCTTTTATGAGCATGTTGTAACATATGTCGTTTGCTCCACCAGTTTAACCAAAGGATTGCACTAAAGCCGAGTGAAACGATGATGATAACCCAAAATGTTGCCATCTCCATATTTCCAGATTCTACAGCGAAATAGATGGCTAGTGGGATTGTATCGGTCACATTTGGAATATAGCCCGCCAGCATTAATGTCGCACCAAATTCTCCTAATGCTCTAGCAAACGTGAGCACAAGACCAGCTAATAACCCAGGCCAAGCTAAAGGGAAAGAGATGGTCCAAAAGACGCGCCATTTTGAAGCCCCCATCGTATAAGCTGCATATTCTAAATTTGCATCATACTTTTGAAAAGCTGCAGAAGCGCTTTGATACATTAAAGGAAATGCGACAACAATTGCAGCAATAATAACCGCATACCAAGAAAAAACAACTTGTATATCAAACCATTTGATGAGGATTTTTCCAATCGGACCCTTTTTACCAAATAAGAAAAGCAAACCAAAACCAACAACTGTTGGCGGTAAAACAAGTGGTAAAAGGAAAACCGCTTCTATGACACTTTTACCGGGAAAAGATCGTCTCGATAAAACACGTGCTAAAAAGACAGCAATAATAAAGACAATCATGGTTGCTATGATGGCTGTTTTAAAAGATAACCATAAGGGTGATAAATTCATTTCATTCATACATAACACCTAATTACTTTTGAAATCCATATGATTGTAAGATATCTTGGGCTTGATCACTTTCAAGGAATTCTAAAAAATCTTTGGCGACATTTTCATGTTCTGTGTCGGTTGTCACCGCAGCTGGATAAATAATCGGATCATGCATCTTCGTATCAGCGGTTAATAAAATATCAATTTGATCAGATGTTTTTGCGTCACTTTCATAGACGAATCCGATTTCAGCATTGCCTGTTTCAACATATGTTAGGACTTGACGAACATCCTTAGCTAAAATAATTTGATTTTGTAATCCATCCCATTTTTCTAGATGTGTTAAAATCTGTTCGGTATATTTTCCAGCTGGAACCGTTTCAGGGTTTCCAACAGCAATTTGTTTAACCGAATCAAGTTGATCGATTTCTTCTAGTAAATTCATTGATAAATGGGCATCCTTAGAGGAAATTAACACAATCTTATTTCCTGTTATATCTTTTCTTGTATCCGTTTGAATGAGTTCTTCTTTTTCTAATGTATCCATCCAATCTTGATTAGCAGAGATAAAAACATCAACAGGCGCACCTTGTTGAATCTGTTGTGCTAACTTTCCAGATCCACCTAAATTAAATGTTAATTCAACATTATGCTCTTTTTCAAAAATAGGTTTCATTTCTTCTAGTGCATCCGTTAAACTAATCGCAGCAGAAATCGTTAACGAGGCTGTTTCATTTGCTTTATTATTGTTTTGTGCATCTTCTGTCGACCCACAACTAGAGAGTAAAAAAACAGCTAGTAATAGGACAATGACCATACGAAATTGTTTCATATAACCCCTCCTAGTTATAATTAAATATGCCTAGTTATATTTAGATATATTTAATTATATAATATTTCTATCTGTCTAGCATGGAATATAAGTAAGCTTTATAGGATTTAATCATAAGTTTTGTCATTTTTGTTAAAAGTAACATTGAAAAGTATATGATTTTCATTAAGCTTGGCAGTTATTTCATGAATAGTGAATGCAGTATAATAAGTTTCATCTATTAAAAGGATAAAAATGTTACAATATCATGAGAGGTGGTAGGTACATGCTTAATCATGATGAATCGTATACGACAGAAGAATTAGCGAGAATTTTAAAGGTTTCCAAATTGACAGTCTATGATTTAATTAAAAAAGGAGAGCTACAAGCCTATCGTGTTGGGCGGCAAATGCGGGTTGACCGAAGTGAATTAGAAAATTATAAACTTCGTCAAAAAGAGGGTAAGGTGATGAACTTACCATTAAACAATCAAATTAATAAAGCATCTCAGCAAGCATCACCGTCTATCGTTATTTGTGGCCAAGACAATAGTTTAGACTTATTGACACGCGAATTAGGACTTGCTTCACTACGCTCTCAAGTTGGTAGTTTAGATGGTCTTATGTCAATGTATCAAGGAAAATCCCATATTGTAAGTACACATTTATTTGATGGTGAAACAAATTCATATAATTTACCTTATATACGGAGAATTTTAGTGAGTCACTCATTTGTTGTCATACGTTTTATTAAACGACAAGCTGGTTTATATGTTGCTAAAGGAAATCCCAAAAAAGTTACAGGATGGAAAGACTTCAGTAGGCATGACCTCCGTTTGGTCAATAGAGAAAAAGGAGCAGGGGCACGTGTTCTTCTAGAAGAACAATTACGATTACATGGCATTCAGCGACATAGTATCAAAGGGTTTCATGATGTGCAGACGAGCCATTTAGGGGTTGCATCAACCATTTCTAGTGGAAAAGCAGATGTTGGTGTCGGTATAAAACATACAGCTAAAATGGCAAATATTGATTTTATCCCGATGATAAATGAAAACTATGATCTCGTCGTTACGAAAAATGAAGAGACCTCAGCTTTAATTGATCGCTTGCTACACATTTTAAGTCAACCAGCCTTTCAAGAGAAACTATTGGGTCTTCATTATGAAATAGATGGCATTGGTCAAATTATTTATGAACAATAACATCGGGTTGACGCGCCCCCATTCTCCGCCTAACCCGAAATGGGGGCAGATTAGCCAAATCGACCCTAAGCACTCGGCAGTTTAAAAGAATATCATTCCACCTAGCTTCCGTCCATTACGATTTTCTATATTTCATACGCTTAAGTCGGTCTTTTCGGATAGATGGTTATAATTTTAAATAAAAATATAAGTGTATATGGAATCAATACAAATAGCCAATGATCATCCAATGGATAAAACAAACTAACGATTGTATAAAGCAAAAACGGAATAGTCGAGATAAAAGCACTCATCTTCCATAAAATAGCATAGTGCAATTTCCGTTTTAGTAAACGAGTTAACCCTAGCCCGATATAAGCAACAAGGGACAATAATAAAAAGACAATAATCGTTAATGGTAAATAGGAAAAGATAAAGTAGTAAATGAGTCTAAAAACAACGTTCATACGTGCTGTTAACCCTGTATCAACTAATAGGAATTCGATCAGAGTTGGTAATGAAACAATTCCGAGCAAGATAAACAGATAAAAAACAACGATATCCATCCCCACGCGATTTAATTGGAAGACAGATTGTTTTTTTGGTAATTTAAGACTGTGGATCAGAGCTTGCCAAAATATCATAATGTCCATCCTTTGCCAGATTTTAATGAGTCTTTTCTGCGTCTATTATATATGAAATACATACGAATCTGGAGTATTATGCTGGATGGTGTCAAGATTGTCTTGAAATTTATAAGCTACTTTAGTTAATAAATTGTACTAAAACGTGAAATAAAGTTTAACAATCTTACTTCTAAGTGCCATATTTAATGAAATCATGTTATCATATGGTAATAGTAACAATTGATTAGTCGATTTTTGAAGAGGTGCAAATGATGAATCAATCGAAGCAAATTACAGACGGGGCTCTCTTGGCTGGCGTGTTTATTGTGTTGGTTCTAATTGCAGCATTTATCCCGTTTGTTTCACTCATTGCGAGTGTTTTACTACCTATTCCATTTATTATTTATGCCCATCGCTATAGTTGGCGCCCATCCCTTCTATTATTTGCCGTCATAAGTCTATTAACAATTCTTTTTGCAACATTACTTTCCCTCCCATTAGCAGTTATACCAGGGATTGGCGGTATCATGATTGGGGTTGCTATGCATAAACAACTAACCCCGTATGAAACATGGGCAAGGGGAACGGTTGGTTTTATGTTTGGCTTCTTATTTACGTATGTTTTTGCGCAACTGGTGATGGACATTAACTTGATGCAAGCCTATGAACAGATGATTCGACAATCTTTTGAACAAACTGAGCAACTGTTTAAACAGTTTGGCGTTGGGTCAGATGTCAATGAACAGATGAAAATGTTTGAACAACGATTGCCAATGATTGCGAATTTGTTTCCAATGCTGTTAATTATTGGTGCCTTGTTCATGGCTTTTCTAAGTCAATGGATTGGTTATAAGATCATTAATCGAATGGAGAAAATGGCGTTTCGTTTTCCACCATTTCGTCATTTAACATTTCCAGTAACGATTGTTTGGTTATATTTGATCGCCATACTCATTAGTTTTATGAATTTGGACCCAGATGGTTATGTGGCGATTAGTGCGCAAAACTTGATTGCCTTACTCGGCTTTTTCATGGCAATCCAAGGAATTTCTTTTATCTTTTTCTTTGTCTATAAGAGGAACATGTCAAAGGCATTACCAATTATTATAACTATCTTTATTGTTATATTATCACCATTTCTCGTTCCTTTAGTAAGGATTTTAGGTATAATTGACTTAGGATTCCGCTTACGTGAGCGAATGGACGTAAAAAAATAATGACATTCCAGAGAATTTTCTCTGGTCCTTACTCATGAAAGACGCGTTAAGCGTTTTTCTTTGTAGGAGCTGAATTAATTATGTTTAATCATCAAATGAAATCAAGATCACATCTCTTGTTTTTAAGTCTGGTCGCATTTATTATGCTAGGTATTATATGGTATATATCCATTATATTAGGATTATTGATGACCTTATTATTACTAGCTGCTATATTCCAAACAATCCAACAAGAGAGAAGAAATGAAAATGAAATCAAACAACATATTGCGTCTTTATCAGATCATGTAGAGGATGTCGGTGAAGAGGTTTTATTAGACATGCCCATAGGAATGATCATTTATAATGATGATTATTATGTGGAATGGATGAACCCACATATGAATCATTTTTTTGAAACAGATATGATTGGTAAACCACTTGAAGATATATCTGATCAGCTCATTCCGGCTATTAACGAAAATAAAGAAAATGTCACATTTAAGTACGGAGATTATGGCTTTCAAGTTATCATTCGTAAAGATGACCGTTTATTATATGTACTCGATCGCACAGAACAATTAGAAATCGAGACATTATATGATAATGAACATACGATTTTAGCTATTATTTATTTAGATAACTATGATGAATTGACGCGAAATATGGATGATACGCTAAAAAGTCAACTGAACTCAAAGGTGACTTCGGCTTTAAATGAATGGTCACGTCGGTTTGGTTTATATTTAAAGCGTACATCTCAAGAACAATTTTTAGCAGTGGGGACAAACGCGATATTAACAGAGCTTGAGGAATCTAAATTTGCTATTTTAGATGAAGTTCGAGAACTGGATACGATGCAAAACGTTCCTCTAACAATTAGTATCGGAATTGGTTACGGCAATACGTCACTTCCAGAACTCGGGGTGATGGCCCATTCGAGTTTAAATTTAGCACTTGGAAGAGGGGGAGACCAAGTCGCTATAAAAGATGAGACAGGAAAAGCACGTTTTTATGGTGGTAAGACAAACCCGATGGAGAAAAGCACCATGGTGCGGGCACGTGTTATTTCACACGCTTTAACTGGTTTAATAAAGGCAAGTGATCATGTTTTTATTATGGGGCATCAAGTACCTGACATGGATGCGATTGGTTCTGCGATAGGGATTCTCCATATAGCGCGTGCAAATGGAAAAAGTGGTTATATTGTCATCGATTCGAAAGATGTGCACACAGGGGTCTATCGATTACTTGATGCGGTTAAAGAAGATGAAGATCTCTGGCCCTATTTCGTTGAGCCAAAAGATGCGCATGAACGGATTACCCAGAACAGTTTAATTGTGGTCGTAGATACGCATCGCCCTTCAATGGTTGTTGATGAATCCTTATTATCAAAAACAGATTATAAAGTTGTCATCGACCATCATCGCCGAGCAGAAGATTTTATTGACAACCCAACACTCGTTTATATGGAACCTTATGCATCATCAACATCAGAATTGGTGACGGAGTTGTTTGAATACCAACCGAAAGATAAGAAATTATCAATTCTTGAGGCTTCTGCTTTATTAGCGGGGATTGTTGTAGACACGAAAAGTTTCACACTCAGAACTGGTTCTCGGACATTTGCAGCTGCATCATATTTACGCTCTAAGGGTGCAGATACTGTCTTAGTTCAGAAATTCCTTAAAGAAGATTTTGAATCCTATATTCACCGCAGTCGCTTAATTGAAACAGCGGAAGTTTACGAAGAAACGATTGCCATTGCTAAAGCAGCACCTGGACATACATTTGGGTCTGTATTAATCGCCCAAACAGCAGATACATTGCTAACAATGAGCGGTATCTCGGCATCATTTGTCATATCTGAACGTGAAGATGGAAAAATTGGCATCAGTGCCCGGTCTCTTGGTAAAATAAATGTTCAAGTGATTATGGAGAAATTAGGTGGTGGTGGTCACTTAACAAATGCTGCCACTCAAATCGAAGGTACAACGGTTGATGAAGTTGAACAGAAGCTTAAAACTATTATTGATGAATATATAGAGGGGAGAAATGAAACATGAAAGTTATTTTATTAAAAGATGTTAAAGGTCAAGGAAAAAAAGGCGACGTTAAAAAGGTGTCTGTTGGTTATGCTCGTAACTATTTATTAAAAAATAACTTAGCAGTCGAAGCGACACCTGGGAATTTAAAACAATTAGAAGCTCAGAAACGTAAATTAGATGAACAAGCACAACAAGAAAAAGAAGAAGCGATTGAGCTTAAAAAGGCACTAGAAAAGATTACCGTTGAATTGAAAGCTAAATCAGGTGATGGTGGACGTCTATTTGGTTCGATTACGAATAAACAAATTGCAGATGTATTAAAGAAAGATCATGGATTTAAAGTTGATCGCCGTAAAATTGAATTAGCAGAACCAATTAAATCACTCGGAGTTGTTCATGTACCAATTAAATTACATCCAGATGTTCAAGGAACAGTCAAAGTTCATGTTGTTGAACAGTAAAGTAAGGTTTATCTAATTAAGTATGATGGAGAGGAGGTATGGCTGTTGAGTGAGATGATGAACGACCGAATTCCACCACATAATTTAGAGGCGGAGCAATCTGTCATTGGGGCGATTTTTTTAGAGCCAGAAGCTTTTTCAACAGCCTCACAGATTCTCCAACCGGAAGATTTTTATCGTGCGGGTCACCAACGGATTTTTGAAGTGATGTTAAACTTATCAGACCGTGGTGAGCCGATTGATATTTTAACTGTTACAGCAGCTTTACAAGACCGTAAGATTTTAGATGAAGCAGGTGGCGTATCTTATTTAACAGAAATAGCAGGTAGTGTACCAACAGCAGCTAATATTAGCTATTATTGTAAAATCGTTGAAGAAAAAGCGTTACTCAGACGTTTGATACGTACAGCTACAGATATTGTGACGACATCGTATACACATGAAGATGATGTCGATGAGGTACTTAATGAAGCAGAAAAAGGAATCCTAGAAGTTGCTAACCGACAAAATGCGGGTTCCTTTAAAGCGATTAAAGATGTATTAATTGAAGTATATGACAATATTGAACAACTTCATAACCGTGAAAGTGATGTGACAGGGATTCCAACAGGCTATCGGGATCTTGATCGAATTACATCAGGATTTCAGCGTAATGATTTGATTATTATTGCTGCACGTCCATCTGTTGGTAAAACCGCTTTTGCTTTAAATATCGCACAAAATGTAGCTGTAAACACGGATGAAAATGTAGCAATCTTTAGCTTAGAGATGGGAGCTGACCAACTCGTTCAACGTATGCTCTGTGCAGAAGGGAATATTGATGCACAAAGATTACGTAATGGTCAACTCGAAGCCGAAGATTGGGGACGTTTGACAATGGCAATGGGGTCGTTATCAAATGCAGGTATTTTTATAGATGATTCTTCAGGTATTCGCGTGAGTGAAATTCGTTCGAAATGTCGCCGTCTCAAACAAGAACACGGACTTGGTATGATTGTCATTGACTATTTACAATTGATTCAAGGAAGTCCGAATTCAAGAGAGAACCGCCAGCAAGAAGTTTCAGAGATTTCCCGTTCATTAAAGGGAATTGCTAGAGAATTAGAAATTCCAGTTATTGCTCTATCTCAGCTGTCTCGTGGAGTAGAACAACGTCAAGATAAACGCCCGATGATGTCCGATTTACGTGAATCAGGAAGTATTGAGCAAGATGCGGATATTGTTGGTTTCCTATATCGTGATGATTATTATGATCAGGAATCAGAGAAACAAAACATTATTGAAATCATCATTGCTAAGCAACGTAATGGTCCAGTTGGTACAGTCGAACTTGCTTTCGTGAAAGAATATAATAAATTCGTCGACTTAGATCATCGTTATGATGATAGTCAAATTCCACCAGCCACAGCCCAAGCATAATGGGCTGTTTTTTTATTTTCCGAACGATAACAAGATTTTAACAAGAAATGTTCGCTTAATAATTGACTTGATCATCCATAATTGATAAACTAGCCTTTGTGATAATGAAAAACGTATTTAAAAGACAAACTTAACGGAGGTGCGCCATGTCCTCAGTAGTTGTAGTAGGGACGCAATGGGGCGATGAAGGAAAAGGCAAGATAACTGACTTTTTAGCAGAAAAAGCAGAAGTCGTTGCTCGTTACCAAGGTGGTAATAATGCAGGGCATACGATTAAATTTGATGGAGTAACTTATAAACTTCATTTGATCCCATCCGGTATATTTAATAATGAAAAAGCGTGTGTATTAGGAAATGGAATGGTTATTGATCCAAAAGCATTCCTAGACGAACTAGCTTATTTACAAGAACATAATATTTCAACAGATAATCTTTATATTAGTAATCGGGCACATGTTATTTTGCCATATCATATAAAATTAGACGTATTACAAGAAGAAGAAAAAGGTACCAATAAAATTGGAACAACGAAAAAGGGAATTGGACCAGCTTATACTGATAAAGCGGCGCGCGTTGGCATTCGTATGGCTGACTTGTTAGATGCTGACACATTCCGTGAAAAACTCGAACAAAACGTCAAGGAAAAAAACCGTTTATTTACAAAGCTATATGATGCAGATCCCGTTTCAGTTGATGAGATTTTCGATGAATATTTTGCATATGGACAGAAAATGAAACAATATGTAACAGATACATCGCTCATTTTAAATAACGCTTTAGATGAGGATCGCCGCGTCTTATTTGAAGGTGCACAAGGTGTCATGCTTGATATCGATCAAGGGACATATCCATTTGTAACATCTTCAAATCCAAGTGCTGGTGGTGTGACTGTCGGTGCTGGTGTTGGACCGACAAAAATAGAACGTGTTGTAGGTGTAACAAAAGCTTATACAACCCGTGTCGGTGATGGGCCGTTTTTAACAGAACTCCATGATGAAACAGGCGACCGTATTCGAGAAGTTGGCCGTGAATATGGTACAACAACAGGTCGACCACGTCGTGTTGGTTGGTTTGATAGTGTTGCTGTTCGTCATACCCGTCGTGTGAGTGGTATTACTGATTTGTCTGTGACACTTTTAGACGTCTTAACAGGTATTGACACATTGAAGATATGTGTTGCCTATCGTCATAAAGGGGAAATCATCGAAGAATTCCCTGCTAACTTATCTGTATTAGCCGAATGTGAACCCGTTTATGAAGAAATGCCTGGGTGGACAGAAGATATTACAAATGTAACAAGCTTTGATGAATTACCAAAAAATGCACAGCACTATTTAAATCGTGTTTCTGAACTGACAGAGATTCCGTTATCAATATTCTCAGTCGGTCCTGATCGTAAGCAAACGATTGTCGTAAGAGATGTCTATTAATTATAGTTATAAAAATAAAGGGCAATATCGTGTGATAAAGCACGGAATTGCCCTTTTTCCCATTTCCAAAAAACCCCTCTATATGAAGCGACACTTCATATAGGAATGAGTTTTCGTTATAATGATAGTAATGATTCACATAAGACATTTTGTTGAAAATACGTTAGAATAGACAGAAGGACTGGGCAAGAATTTTAATAAAATTAATTTTCTAATAAATATATAATCAAAATGTAAAGGGAAGGAATGAACGGATTTATGGCACAAAAAATATTGGTCGTTGATGATGAACAGCCGATTGCAGATATACTAAAATTTAATTTAGAGAAAGAAGGCTATGATGTCGTTTGCGCATATGATGGTGACGAAGCGATAGAAATGGCTAAAGATGAAAAACCAGATCTTATTTTACTTGATATTATGTTACCGAATAAAGATGGAAATGAAGTATGCCGTGAGATTAGAAAAACACAATCAATGCCGATTATTATGTTAACGGCAAAAGACGCAGAGATTGATAAAGTATTAGGATTAGAACTTGGAGCAGACGATTATGTGACAAAACCATTTAGTAATCGTGAATTAATTGCCCGTGTAAAGGCTAATCTTCGTAGACAAGCACATGTTCCTGATGTGGAAGAAGAGAATAATGATATTGAAATCGGTAACTTAATGATTCATTTAGATGCTTATACAGTAACGCGGGATGGGGAAGAAATCGAGTTGACACACCGTGAATTTGAATTATTACATTATTTAGCACGTCATGTTGGACAAGTTATGACACGTGAACATCTTCTTGAAACGGTATGGGGGTATGATTATTTTGGGGATGTTCGTACGGTTGATGTGACTGTACGACGACTCCGTGAAAAAATTGAAGAAGACCCTAGTGAGCCGACATGGATTATTACACGACGTGGGGTAGGCTATTATATGAGGAATCCAGAGTAGGGGTAGGTTTATATGAAGAAAGTCGGTTTTCGCTCCATCCAATTAAAATTTACAATTATCTACATCTTACTCTTACTTGTAGCTGTACAGGTGATTGGTGCCTATTTTGCTAGTCAGTTGGAGAAAGAGCTCTTAACCAACTTTAAGTCTAGTGTCAATGACCGTATTGAATTATTAACTTATAATCTTGAACAAGCATTTGAAAAAGACCGCTCTAAAGGAGAAGAAGAAGAGCTAACGATACAACAAGAAGTGCAAACAATCATTTCAGAAATTGATTCAAAGGATATGACAACATTAGAAGTCGTTAATAGCCAAAGTCGAGTTCTCGGTACAAATGATACCGTCAATAGTAGCGACATTATCGGGAAAAAGTCGACCCGTGAATTAGTACAAAAAGCACTCTATGGCTCAACGCCGGACCGAACATTATTTGACGGGAAAACAGGAAGCCGTGTATTTGTAAAAGCAGTTCCTATCCAAGGGAAAGGTGATCAAGTTGTCGGTGTCATTTATTTAGAAGCATCGATGGAAGGTGTCTATAGTCAGTTACAAAATGTGAATGAGATTTTCTTTAAAGGTTCGGTTATAGCCATTATTGTATCAGCTCTCTTAGGAATTTTGGTTGCTCGAACGATTACAAAGCCAATTAAAGAGATGCGTCGTCAAGCACAGACAATTGCACGGGGCGACTTTACACAGAAAGTTAATGTCTATGGCTCAGATGAAATTGGCCAATTAGCTGTATCGTTTAATGATATGACCGATCAGTTACGATATTCATATGCCATGATTGAAAAGGAACGCCGTAAAATGAGTCTCGTGTTATCCAATATGACAGACGGTGTGATAGCAACTGATGAGCGTGGAACGATTACACTGATGAATAAGGCAGCTGGTATTTTAATTGGAAAAAGCCCTGAAGAATGTCAGGGAAGATCATTATTAAACATCATTCAACTTGATGAAACAAATTTTGATATGACAACATTAACAGAAAGTGATTCAATGATTATCGATTTCGGTGATGAGGAGCTGGACTTTTTAATTAGCGCCACCTTTTCAACAATTTTGGATGACCAAGATCAAATCACTGGATATATTACAGTCCTTAGTGACGTGACAGAAGAAGAAAATTTAGAACGTGAACGTCGCGAATTTGTTTCTAATGTCTCTCATGAATTACGGACACCATTAACAACAATGCGTAGCTACTTAGAAGCATTAACAGACGGGGCTTGGCAAGATGAAAAGGTAGCTCCGCGCTTTTTACAAGTGACACAAAATGAGACTGAGCGTATGATCCGTATGGTAAATGACTTGCTACAGCTATCCAAAATGGATCACAAAGATTTTCGTTTAGAAAAGAAACGAACAAACTTTACAAACTACTTCCATTATGTCATTGACCGATTTGAAATGAATATTCCTGAACACTTAACCCTCGTTCGTAAAATCCCGAACGGAAAATACTTCGTCTGGATTGATCGCGATAAGATGATGCAAGTCTTAGATAACCTAATTTCAAACGCTATCAAATATTCCCCAGAAGGTGGTGTTGTGACATTAAAAGTTGTTCAACAGCGCCAAGAATTACTCATTAGTATTTCTGACCAAGGGGTAGGTATTCCGTATGAAAAAATTGATAAGATTTTTGAACGTTTTTATCGCGCAGATCAAGCGCGAAGTCGTAAATTAGGTGGAAGTGGTTTAGGATTAGCGATTTCGAAAGAACTGATTGAAGCGCATAAAGGACGGATTTGGGCAAGAAGTAGTGAAGGAAGAGGAACAACGATTTACTTTACACTTCCCCTAATGCCTTTAATGGGCCGGATGCGGAGGGATACGCATGAAAATTGAGGTTATTAAATCATATGCCCTATTCATCTTAGTCGGTTTAAGCTTAATTTTGACTTATAATATTTGGACGTATAAACCGGGCTTTGATGTTCATCAAGACAAAGACCGGATGTATGTTTCGGAAGACGATTTATTCTTAGCTGGTGATACACTTTTATTAGAAGATGTCATCATTCCAAATGATATGATATTCCATGACCAGGGTGATTTTTTTGGTTTTCAACAAGCGAATGATTTAAAAAGCCTTTATCGTGAAATAGGACGTTGGACGATTTATGAATTTTCAACGGGCGATTCAACTGGTCCGCCAAAACAAAAACGTCAAATCGAAATTCGATATCCAACTCCTCTTCCAATGAAAATCATCCCTCGGTTATTTACATTTGATAAGGAGTTAAAAAACCTCCCAAGCTGGTCATTTGATCGCGTGTTTATTACCTTTGATAAAAATCATCCGATGATAAATTTACAATTTCTGTCCATCGATGGTAAACAAAAAGCTACAGCGGTTATTCAACAAGCTGAAAAGTATGAACTTCTTCTGAGTTATATGGAAAATAAAGTGCGTCTACAAGAATATATTGCCTTTAAAACAAAGCCGGATTGGTATATATACATACCAAATGGAAAAGTAGAAAAGGCAAAAAAATCGTTCAGTGTGGACGTTGCAGCACTTAATCAAGCACCTAACAAATTAATTAATGCTTTATTTAGTGATCCGTCGATTGTAACGCGTAATTTAACAAAGGCAAATGTTGCTAATTATACAGATGGCCGTCAACAATTACAAATCGATTCACAAAGACTCAATATGGAATTTACGAATCCAAGCCAAATGGATATAAAAGAACCGCTCCATTCAGTTGAGTTACTTGAGAAAACAGTTGACAATATTAATGAACATAAAGGATGGACGGGTGAATTTCATCTTGAGTCCATCGATTCAGCTAATCAAAAAGTCACCTTTCTAATGTACCAAAACGGCGAACCTATTCTTAGCAATAACCGTGCTAGATTAGAACAAGAATGGCGTAAACAAGTATTATTTAAGTATGAACGACCATTGTTTCAAATAAGTGATTTAATTGTTGAGGAAATGACAGAACTACCTTCAGGGGAAGAAATCATTCAATTTATTAATCAATCTCAATATAATTTGAAGGATATCCAAGACATTCGTGTCGGTTATCGACTGAAATTTCAAGATATGTCATCTTATATCTTTACATTAGAACCAGCCTGGTTTATGAAATATAATGGTGCCTGGGTCGAGATACAGTCAGATAAAGATATTAGTAAAGAGGTGAGCTGAGGATGCAATGGAGTCAAATAAAAACATTATTTATCCTCTGCTTTTTGGTTTTGGATATTTATTTAATCTTTCAATTTATCGAGAAGCAACAAGCTGCCAATATCGGTTTATTAGAAAGAGAAGAGATTACGTTAGAACAGCAGTTAAAAGATGATGATATTACAATTGAAAATACGCCTAATCAACGCGTTGAAGAAGCGTTTATTAAAGTGAGACAAAAAGATTTTTCAAAAGAGGATCGTGACCGATTAGAGGGATTACCTAATCAAGAAGCAGTGATAACGAATGAAAATCACCTCATCATATCGCAATTCAAGGAAGGTATTGCCCTTCCAGATAAAGTCACAGAAGAACAGTTACAAGAAATTGTTCAAGCTAATATTCTATACGGGGATGAATATCAATTTGGTGAATGGAATAAAGAGAAAAATGTTATCTATTTCTTCCCGATTAAAAATGGACGCCCCGTTTATTTTAATCCAAGTGGTGTTGTTGTGATTTATTTAAATGAGAAAAATGAGATTATCTTATATACTCAAACGCGCTTGGATAAGGCGGATATAAATAGTGAGAAAAAACCCCTCATTCATCCAGTTGAAGCGGTTGGACGGCTCTATAATAATCAACACATCGTTTCTGGTGATACCGTTAATAAATTAACTGTCGGTTATCAAACAGTTGTCCCATTAGCGGATGGTGTCCAAGTATTCGTACCAACATGGAAAATCACAGTTAATAAAGAAAAGAGTTTTTTCGTAAATGCAACAGAGGGTATTATTTTTACGAGTAGCGATGAAGATTTCCTTTACGAAGAAATATCAAATTTACTGAGTCGGATGAGTTTAACCAGTCAAAAAGTTTCTTGGAAGAAAAGTGTTATCGATATGTTAGAAAACAAAATGACAGATTTAAAAAAGCGGAGTGAAACAAAGTGAGTTTACGTTTTAGTGTATTGGCCTCTGGCAGTACAGGTAATGCGTTTTATATTGAGTCTGATCGTACAAAGTTGTTGGTTGATGCAGGATTAAGTGGTAAAGAATTGGATCGTTTATTCGGTGAAATTGATGTTGATCCGGGTCAATTATCTGGTATTCTAGTCACTCATGAACATAGTGACCATATTAAAGGACTAGGCATCATCGCAAGAAAGTATCAATTACCCATTTATGCGAATGAAAAGACATGGAAAAGAATGGAGAACTCAATTGGTAAATTGACAATTGATCAAAAGTTTTTATTTGATAGTCATTCTGTTAAGACATTTGGTGATATTGATGTCGAATCATTCCGTGTATCCCACGATGCAGCTGAACCGATGTTTTACACATTCCATCAAGGGAAAAATAAAGTTGCTTTAGTAACGGACTTAGGTTATGTATCGGAACGGATAAAGAAAACAATTGAAGATGCTGATGCTTATGTATTCGAGGCTAATCATGATGTTGAAATGTTACGGATGTGCCGTTACCCATGGAGTGTCAAACAACGTATATTAGGTGATTCAGGACATATATCCAATGAAGATAGTGCATTAGCTCTAGCAGATATTATTTCAAATCGCACGAAACGCATTTATCTTGCACATTTAAGTGAAGAAAATAATATGAAAGACTTAGCACGGATGACGGTTGATCAAATGTTAAAAGAACGTGGCATCGATATCGAGCTTCATGACACAGATCCTAAACAAGCGACACCATTATATAAAGTTGGTTAAGTATGAATGGAAGCCGCTTTGTCGATAATAAAGATTGTAGTCTTATTTCTTTAATGAAAGAGGAGTGACCAACTTGGGCTACTATGATGACCATGCTTACCCAAGAAAACAAAAACGGAACTGGCTCACCCCATTATTACTAGGAATGATTATCGGAATTCTTTTAGTTGCCATGGTTAAGCCAGCCGTTTTTAGGACAGTTGATGAATCTTCAACAGACGAAGATGCGATTGGAATAAATCGTAATCCATCCGTAACGAATGTAAAACTTGATGTTACAACACAAATGACAGATACTGTTGAACAAGTAGCTCCTGCTGTTGTCGGAGTGACCAACTTACAATTACAAAGAGATCTTTGGAATCCCCAAGCAGAAGCAAGTGAAGCAGGTACAGGCTCCGGCGTGATCTATAAGAAGGACGATACATACGGCTATATCGTGACGAATCATCATGTCATTGAAGGAGCCGATGAAATCGAGATTATTCTACATGATGATACAAGTATTCGGGCGGAGTTATTAGGAAGTGATTTATTTTCTGACCTAGCCGTATTACGTGTTGATAAAAAATACATTTCCCACATTATTGAGATCGGGTCTTCTGAATCTGTTAAAGTCGGTGAACCTGTGATAGCGGTGGGAAATCCTCTTGGCCATATGTTTGCAGGTTCTGTAACACAAGGAATTATCAGTGGTAAACAACGAACCATTCCACAAGACTTTAATCGTGACGGACGACCCGATTGGCAAGCTGAAGTCATCCAAACTGATGCAGCCATCAATCCAGGAAATAGTGGTGGTGCACTCATTAATATTGCTGGTCAATTGATAGGTATTAATTCGATGAAGATTAATGAAGCAGCTGTAGAGGGTATTGGCTTTTCAATTCCGATTGATACCGCACAGCCTATCATGGATGAATTAGAAACAACTGGAACCGTTACACGTCCATATCTTGGTGTGGAAATTTATTCATTAGATGAAGTGCCCAGAAGTGAGTGGTATGATACATTAAAGCTACCTAAAGAATTAGACGGTGGTGTCTATATCTGGAGTATTGAACGCTTTTCTCCGGCTGACCGTGCCGGATTAAACCGATTAGATGTCATAACAGCCTTAGATGGTAAAGAGGTAAATGATATCATTCAACTTCGCAAAATACTTTATCAAGAAAAAAGTGTCGGTGATGAAGTTCTAGTCACATATTACCGCGATGGTAAAAAACAAGAAACAAAGCTTATATTAGGTAAGCAAGAATGAGACAAGCTATCTCTAACGAAGAGATAGCTTGTTTAAAAGGAAAAATGTAAAAGTTTTTCACAAATTCATCCACACTTTCACTTTAGTTATCCACAAACTGTTGATAAACGGTGGATATCCCTAGATTTAGTAGCGAACATTTTTTCTGCCACAAAATAGGAGGGAACATTTGTGCATATGTGGATAACTTTGTGGATATGTTGTGCTTTTAAATGGAAGGAAGTGAATACATCATGATTAAACGATTTTTCTCATATTATAAACCACACCGTCGCTTATTTATGATTGATTTTACGAGCGCGGTTATTGTTGCATTGCTAGAGCTTGTGTTTCCAGTTGCAGTGCAAACGTTTATCGATGACCTTATTCCAGGGGGCAATTGGAATATGATTATCGTTGTTGGGATATTGCTCTTATTTGTCTATTTATTAAGTACTGCATTGCAATATGTTGTCACTTATTGGGGGCATAAGCTCGGCCTAAATATCGAAACAGATTTAAGACAAGAACTCTTTTCACATGTTCAAAAACAAAGCTTCCGATTTTTCGATAATACGAAGACAGGAAATATTATGAGCCGGGTTACGAATGATTTATTTGAAATCGGAGAACTGGCACACCATGGTCCAGAAGACTTTTTTATTGCCACGATGACATTTATTGGTGCTTTTATTCTTATGTTTAATATTAACTTCCATCTTTCTGTTATTTTATTATTCATTGTCCCGATTCTCATTTTCCTGATGGCTTATAGCAATATTAAAATGAGCCGGGCATGGAAGAAAATGTATGAAGAAATTGCTGAAATTAACGGAAAAGTGGAAGATGCCGTTTCTGGGGCACGTGTTGTGCAATCATTTACGAATGAAGCATATGAAATGAGACGCTTTACAAGAGAAAATAAAAATTTCCGTAAAGCAAAGTTAGGCGCATATCGTGTCATGGCAAGAGTAAATTCGAGTATATATTTAATGATGCATTTAATGATATTAATCGTTTTAGTTTTTGGTGCTTGGCTAACATTCCAACAGAAAATGACATATGGTGAACTTGTCAGTTTCGTATTGTTTACGAATGTTTTATTTAAACCGATCCAAAAGATCACCGCCCTACTCGAACTATACCCAAAAGGAATGGCTGGTTTTAAACGATTTTGTGAATTGCTAGATCAAAATCCAGATGTCGTTGATCGTAAAGATGCGAAGGATGTCGATTTTCTACAAGGCTATATTTCCTTTCATAAAGTGACATTTGGTTATGAAAAAGCACAAGGTCCGATTTTAAAAGCGATGAGTTTTAATTTAACAGCAGGTGAAACAGTTGCTTTAGTCGGTCCATCTGGTGCTGGAAAAACGACCATTGCTTCGTTAATTCCACGTTTTTACGATGTTGACAGTGGACAGATTACGATTGATGGTATCGATATTCGTGATATGACAAAACAATCCCTAAGAAAGCAAATCGGGATTGTGCAACAAGATGTGTTTTTATTTACAGGGACGATTCGCGAAAACATTGCTTACGGAAATTTAAATGCATCTGATCGCGAAATTGAAGCAGCAGTTCGTCGTGCCCATCTAGATGAATTTATTCAAAAGCTCCCAGATGGCTATGAAACAGAAGTTGGCGAAAGAGGCCTGAAACTATCAGGTGGTCAGAAACAACGAATCGCCATTGCGCGGATGTTTTTAAAGAACCCACCGATATTAATTCTCGATGAAGCGACATCGGCTCTTGATACGGAAACAGAACGAATTATCCAAGAAGCACTTGAGGACTTATCGAAAGACCGGACTACGATTGTCATTGCGCACCGTCTGGCAACGATTCGAAATGCTGATCGGATCATGGTCATTACAGAAAACGGTATTGAAGAAGAAGGAAAGCATGATGAACTCGTTAAGCGCAACGGTTTATTTGCGCAACTCCATCATGTACAAATGAATTAGGAGCGATTTGATAGTTTCCGAAAATAAACAAGTGGAGGAGATAGCAGACTATTTCTTTCACTTGTTTTTGTGTTTAAGAGTTTTGTTGGAGGTCGTCTTCGTCCAGTTGATGCGGTTGTTTTGGTTATTTAAATTGTATATGAGTATGTGATCTGTGCTTAGGATGTCGTGCTTTATCGTTTCATCGTTTCAATGTGAAGTAAGTTTTCGGGCGGCGCTGGAGTACCTCGCATAGGGCCCCTTTAATGTGTAGTAAGTTTTTGGGGAGCGCATGAGTTACTTCGTATTGGGTCCTTCAATGTATAGTAATTTTTTGGGAAGTGATGGAGTTACCTCGCATTGAAGCCTTCAATGTATAGTAAGTTGTTGGGAGGTGATTGAGTTACCTTGCATTGGGCCCTTCAATGTGTAGTAAGTCTTTGGGCGGCGCAAGAGTTACCTCGCATTGAACCCTCCAATGTATAGTAAGTCTTTGGTGAGCGAATGAGTTACCTCGCATTGAACCCTTCAATGTATAGTAAGTCATCCGGAAACGGGGGACTTAATTCGCATTAACTCTAACATAAGCAAGTCTCTTACGATTTTCTTAAAAAAGCCACCCAATAGTCAAAAAGGACTTATTGGACGGCCGCTTATTATTTACAAAAATGATGTCGATATTTCCCGGGTAATATCTAATTATTTGAAAAGCGGAGAAATGATAGCTTTACTAGTCCGACATAATAAACAGTTCGATTACCTGTCTCTCCATTCGTGAGCAAGCATGCCGTAAACGACATGGTCAACATAATGGTCATAAAGCCACTCTGTTTGGCGAAGTAATCCCTCTTGTTTGAATCCGAGTCGCTCCGGAATAGCACGGCTCGCTTTATTTTCGACAGCGGCACGAATATCAATCCGATTTAAATTTAATACATCGAATCCATAATCGATTAACGCTCGAACGGCCCGTGTTGTAATCCCATTTCCTTGGTAATCTTGCCCCAGCCAATATCCGATATAACCGATCCGATTCGTCCAATCAAACTGATTAAAAGAAATGACGCCAACCAATTCTCCACGAAAAAAAATACCGGATATCAATGCTCGCCGATCAGCATGGAGCTGAAAAGCCTGCTCAATAAAGTGCTTGGAATGTTCGACCTTTGTTGTATGATTTAACCAAGGCAGCCATTCCTTTAAATAATCACGAGAACGATCGGTTAATTCAAATAATCGTTCTGCATTCATTGAATTCATCATCTTTAATGTAAGCTCTTCATCGACTTCATAAACAAACAACCCATTTCTCCCCCTTTAAAAACACCAGTTGAATTTTATATATTTTAACATATATATCATATAAAACATGCTTTTTCTAATAAATAATGGTATATTAAAATAAAGTAATAGTGGGACAATTAAAATATCTTCGGAAGGGGTTTTGTAAATATGCCATCATTCTCAAGGCATTGGCGCTATTTGATTGTTATTTTATTGTTTATTGGCCTAGCGTTACTCCCACACCACGAGAATTATCCTTCACATGCAACCGCAGCGAAATCATCAGAAGCCATCGCTACTAAAAAATCATCACGACATATATCACAAGCAAAGCAAACGACAGACGAATCACTAAAAGAAAAGATTAATCATATTTTAAGTGACCCACGATTAGACGGAGTCAGTATCGGTGTAAGTGTCCGGCGCGCTCAAGATGGTGAACTTATCTACACACATAATGGGCAACTACATTTACACCCAGCCTCAAATATGAAATTAATAACGGGTGTATCTGCACTCAACGTGTTAGGACCAGACTATCGGTTCAATACAACAATCGCAACAGATGGGAACATTAGAGGGCAAGTTTTACAAGGAAATCTTTATATGGTTGGTCAAGGGGACCCGACATTATTAAAAGAAGATTTAGATCAATTTGCTAAAGACTTAAAAGCGAAAGGTATTCAAAAAATTAAGGGAGATTTAATTGCCGATGAAAGTTGGTATGACGATGTTCGGTATTCACAAGACCTCAATTGGTCAGATGAAGAAAATTATCCAGGCGCGCCAATATCAGCTTTAACACTTTCACCGAATAATGATTATGATGCAAGTACAGTCATCGTCGAAGTATTCCCGGGAAATAAAATAAATGAACCACCAAAAGTTAAGTTAATCCCTGAGACAGAT
This sequence comes from Cerasibacillus sp., assembly GCF_036516575.1. Taxonomy (NCBI): domain Bacteria; kingdom Bacillati; phylum Bacillota; class Bacilli; order Caryophanales; family Bacillaceae; genus Cerasibacillus; species Cerasibacillus sp. The sequence goes on along the minus strand of NZ_DATBTY010000003.1, from coordinate 112,205 downwards.
GTGATAGAAATTGTTAATCGCGCTAAAACAGTGGCGAAAGATGCTGATCGTAAAATAACAGTTGAACGTGAACATGGCACAAATCGTATGATTATTAATGGAACCATTCCAGTCGGGTCGAATGAAACACGTGTCTGGCGTACGGTTTGGGATCCAGCATTATATACATTAGACGTTTTTCATAAATCATTAACTGAAGAAGGAATTACAATGATTGGAAAACATCAACAGAAAAAAGGCGTCGCTCCAAAGAAATTAACAACATTAACATCTAAAAAATCGATTCCTTTAGAAGAGTTGATGATTCCTTTCATGAAATTAAGTAACAATGGCCACGGAGAAACCCTCGTCAAGGAAATGGGACGTGTCGTTTATGATGAGGGAAGTTGGGATAAAGGCCTTCAGGTCATGGAAGAAACGCTCGAATCATATGACATGGATAAAAAACATTTCTTACTACGTGATGGGAGCGGGATGTCACATAAAAACATTGTCACCACCGATGCGTTAACCGAACTTCTATATACCGTTCAATCGGAACCGTGGTTTGACATCTTTGAAAATGCCCAACCTGTTGCTGGTGAACCAGATCGCTTAGTTGGTGGAACATTAAGATTTCGTATGACAGAAGAACCAACAAAAGGCAATGTGAAAGCAAAAACAGGTTCACTAACAGGTGTTAATACATTATCAGGCTACGTGACGTCAGCCGATGGTGAAAAACTTATCTTTTCAATTTTAATTAATAACCAAATTGGCAGTTCTTTGACAGATATTCAAGACGATATTGCAACCGTGTTGGCGGAGCATGAATTTGAGTGATGGAGAAGAGATTATTTATCTATAAATTCTTCGGGAAACATCTCATTTTTAGTGATTTAGGCTAGCGAGATGACAAGAAAAATGACGATACAATTGTCGTTAAAAAGTATCGTCCTTTTTTGTGGACAGGCAGCTAAGGTTGGGTGTATATATCATTTAGAAAAACGCTATATGTTTGTTACACTAGATGAAAATACGAAAACCATAAAGGACGAACATATATGAATATCACGATTGTTTCTGTTGGAAAACTAAAAGAGAAATATTTAAAACAAGGCATTGTTGAATATTTAAAGCGATTAAGTGCTTACGCAAAAGTAAACATTATTGAAGTACCAGATGAAAAAGCACCCGAAACATTAAGTGCCAGTGAAGAAGCGGATGTGAAACAAAAGGAAGGCGATCGCATCTTAGCTAAGATCACACCCGATACCTATGTCATTACACTTGATTTACAAGGTAAAATGCTAACATCTGAACAATTAGCTGAAAAGCTTGAAGACCTCGCAACTTATGGAAAAAGCAAAATCGCCTTTGTCATCGGTGGTTCCTTAGGTCTAAGTGATGATGTTCGAAAGCGAAGCAATTATGCTCTCTCTTTTTCAAAAATGACCTTTCCGCATCAGCTTATGAGACTGATTTTGTTAGAGCAGATTTATCGGGGGTTTAAGATTATGCGGGGGGAACCGTACCACAAGTGATGGTAAAGCAGAAAAAAGAGTTTACAATACATATGGAAAGCTTAAGAGAGTTAAAGGTGAAAATATACTTGGGAGAAATGAACTACGCTAGCTAGTCTTACACTGTTGTTATAAACGTAAAATACTCGTACTAAAAACAAAGGAATTATATAAGAACATCTGAAATCTGTCTGTGTTAAAGTAAGTATAGTGATTCTTAAAAGGGCATGGAGTAAAAACAGGGAATTCTTACATAATAAATATTTATTTAAGGAGAGTGTTTTTAATGTGTGGGATTCGTAAATAAGCATGAAGAGAGAGACTTAGAGTTACCAAATAACCGAAATAAATTATTAGATGCAATTGCAAATGATTTATTAAGTGATGATAATGTTCTGTCATTTTTTTATGGTGGCTCAATCGGTAATGAAAATACAAATATTTTTTCAGATATTGACCTTAGAATCATTGTCAAACCTAACAAAATAAACGAATACATTGGAAATAAACAGATGCGTGCAAAAAAACTGGGGAAATGTATTGTATTTTGAGGATTTTAATCCTTCGTCAATCTATACTGTTGCCCATTATGACTGTTTTGTTAAAGTGGACATTTTTTATTTTACTTTAGACGATATTCAACCCTCTACTTGGTTACAAAATATTGAAATTATCAAAGATACCAATGAAGTTATGAATAATATACAAAGACAGTCCATGGAAATTATTTACAAACCGACCTTCGCTGAATTTGAAGCTTGGAGAACAAAATTTTTTGCATATTTACATGAAGCATATAGAAAGGCAATGACAGAAGAATATTATTATGCTTTGTATTGTATTGACAAATTACGACTATTCATGTCAACAGCTTGGTATATGGCTTCAGGAGTTCAACCAAATACGTTTGGTGATTGGTCTAAATACGAAGGTGATAGAAGTCAGTTAAAAGACAGGCAAAAGTCACTACTTGAAAGTTGGGAATGTGGAAGAGATACGATAGAAATTATTAATGTTATGAGAAGTATTGTACCTGAATTTATAAAAGTACATGATATACTTTGTGGAATATTGGAAATTGAGAATGATTCAGAGTGGGTAAATGTAATTGTAATATGGTGATATAAATTTATATACTTTGTATTACCTCTTTTCATAATCTAGATCGACTGTCGACAAAGAATTCCGAACTTGCTTAATCTTATCTATTGCTACCCCATCCTCCCCTACATCAACTCAAAACTGTTTCCACTAATTCTGAAGTGGAAACAGTTTATGGATATAAGAGAATTATAAATCTTGTAAATAAGAATGGTTTAAAGACTAAGAAGGGGAATCTTTTTGGTATTAATTCTATAAAGACTATACTTGAAAAACCGACTTATGATGGTTTTATAGATGTGGAAAACATAAAAATTGGAATGAAATGAGAAGAAAAGGTAAGCGAGATAATGTCGAATTAATAAAGGGACAACATCCTGCAATAATTGAAGAAGACTTACGGAATAGGGTTCAGGCTATAGCACCGTATTACAAATAGAGGCAAAAACTGTTACAGGTAAGGTGGTAATTCTTTGTCGGAAGCTGGTTTTAAAAATGTGTTTATGCGACTTGTTTTATGAATAATTAAGATTAATTAGCCGTTGATGATTTTACCAAAGGCTAGTTACATTTTAAATGGCTATGATGACTATACTGTTTGGGGGTTTGTCAATTAGGTTAGTTATCTCTCATCATCTTTAACTAGTTCTATACGTACTCCTGTTATTTTTTAACCTCTTGTAAACTATTCCATAATTCCGTTCGTTGTTTGTTAATAATGAAATCTAACAGCTTCTGCACTAATTGCGGAAGTGTATGAAGTTCAAATGTAACTACTTCTGTATCGATTAGGTATGTAGATTCCTAAAAATGATTTTGATTTCACTTGCCACTCTCGCCCATTAAAGTTATAACGATACTCATCCAGTTTACCTGTCTAATTGCTTCATTAATTCACACGAGATTCCTACATCTATCATATAATGTGTAAAATTATATCATAACAAGTCTATCTACTCATGCAATGTCTTAAATCACCACGGTAAACCGTATCACAAGTAATCGTAATGCAGAAAGTAGTTTACAATACATATGAATAAATTAAGAGAGTTAAAAATATACCTGTAAGAAATGAAGTACTTAGCTATTCCTACCGGTCCTATATTGTTATTAAAATGCAAGTTACCCTTACTAAAAATAATAAAAATATAGAAAAACATTTGAAACATGTCTATGTTAAAATAAGTATAGTGACTGAATCAGTAGCTTTTGATTCCAACAAAAAGGCCGAATTGCAGAAGATCTTATCTTGAAGGTAATAGGAATTTTATCTTAAAATATAATGAAAATAGTGTTTCGGACTGTACTTTAATTATGTATTTTGCCTGGCTAGGAAAACAACTCATAAAAATGGGGTGTGAGAATGGATTTGTTACCTTGGGTGACTGTTGGTTTCATCATAATCGGAATTGTTGTTCTTGCTTCTATGAAAAAAAGTATGGAAAGAAAGGTCGCTTTAATAATAGAAAATAAGGATAGTAAGGATAGTAAACAGATTTCAACTAAACCCGTTGTTTGGTGGATAGTGGGGGCTACAGTTTGGGGAGTAGTAAGTATTTTTTTAATCGTATGGTCGTTTTCCATTTATAAGTAAAAATGGTTGCGTTAGAAAATAGATTTAGGATGAGGAAATTCATTTTTATGAAAGACTGTAATTAAACAATCGGGCGCAATTCTGGAACAAGGAAACAGCGTCCAAATACTAAAGAATTGGGGCCAGATTATTTAATAACAAACTAAAGAAGATTTTAAATCTAAAAGAGAATTATTACAAAATTAAACAAGGGGGTATTTAGATGGGTATGTCTCATTATTATAAAAACCTTCGTGAAAAAGTAGGAAATGAATTAATACTTATGCCAAGTGCTGCAGGAATTATTCGTAATGAAAAGAGAGATATTTTATTTCAGAACAAAGGAAATGGAGAGAAGTGGAGTCTTCCAGCTGGAGCAATTGAAGTTGGCGAAGCACCTGCAGAAGCATTGTGTCGTGAAGTTTGGGAGGAAACAGGATTAATTGTTATTCCTAAAAAGTTATTAGGGGTATTTGGCGGTGAAGATTTTCGTTACAAGTATCCAAATGGTCATAAGGTTGAATATAACGTCTATGTTTTTGACTGTGAAATCAAAAGTGGTAAACTAAGCCGAATAGATAGTGAATCTGCTGAATTAAGTTATTTTAGTTTTGAGGATATGCCTGAACTGGCTTTACCATATCCAAACTCTTTATTTCTACAAAATGAAAATAAAGATGTATATTTTCAGTGGAATGAACAGTGGTTGAAAAATCTACGCTAAATTAATAATAAGGATATTTCGACAATCGGGCGCCTATCTGGAATAAAAGATAGTGACCCAATTGCCATTTCAAAATTCGTTGTGATATATGGAGAAATACTTAAATATCAGAGACTACAATGATCCAACTATATTTGTTACCTAACGCTCCGATGGAAGTTATACAAAGCCTATTAGGTCACGAAGAAAGCGAAGCAACTTGAATCTATGCTCAATTAAATGGGAGACTTCTGCAAGAATTTTACAGAAAATATATTTTTAAATAAACAAGAGTAAACGTCTAAGATATTAACGTTTTCTCTTCTATTATTGCACTCATTAGTTGAAATGTATTCTATTCAAATTATCATTAAGGACACCTACTTCTACATAATTTCTTACCAGTTTCCAATCATCAAAGTTATTTTTCTTGAACGTCTGAAAAAATAAATTCGAAGTTTCTAAACTCTTACCTTGAACAATCATAGTAGCTGATAAGATCACCGACTTCTCATCAATTCTTAAAGGGATAACTGAAATTTCGTTTAAAATCCATTGAGCATTATTTTCTTTAACAAAATTAAAACCCTGTTCCCAACCATTGATAGATTCTTCATAACCAAAATCAACTATATTTTCACCTGTTATTTCTCTTGCTTTATAATCCTTTGATATTAATTGTGATAATTCAGTCAAAGGTGAATTTCTCCATATGTCTAAATAAGTATCGAGAAATTGTCGAAATGAGTTATCCATTATGGAACCTCCTTATATATTGGTATGAGTACAGTTCTATATTTATATTAGTTGGATTATCCCTTTATTATGCTACTATTTCTTAAACGAGCATCCCTGGTTGAAATAACCTACCCAACAGTTTAACTGATTTAGAGGTTATTTATATAGAAAAGTGTTCAATTCTATCAAGCAAAAACTGTTGATTCTATTCTAGCAGTTACAATTATTGTTTAGCCTTTAGCAGAGATATGTAACCATTCTCCATTTTAAACTAGGAACATTTCGCATAACGATCGTACCAGTTAGTTTAATAGGATTAGACTCTCTCCCTAATTGTTCGTGTTATCCCTCAAAGTGCAAAACGGTATACAAATGCAAAGACAGCAAACAAAAAGGCAAATTCGAAAAGAGAGAAGGGTTCATAATAGATTAAATAAGAATTAATGAAAATTAACATTAAAGACAACAGCTCCATTAAAGAGTCCTTAAATTCGATTTTCTCGTACAAGTACCTAGTTTTGTTGTAATTAAAGACGTCTTTATATTCTTCGCTAAAAAATCCTTTGACAATGCCTATAAATATTAAATAAATTCCCATAGCAAGTCCATAGTCTATATTCACAATCTGTGTTATTAAACAATAAATTATGGTGAATATAAGTAAATACACTTTGCTATTCCCCTCTTCATAAAATAAATTAGGTAAATAAGTGGGTCACAATTTCTTACCATGCAATCTTGTCCGTTATGACAAGGAACGACTGTTCTTGTTGAACAATCATTGCCCCGTTAGTTCAGCCTCTTTAACAAATAAAGCTAACACTTTAGTTGTAAATATCTGAACTTAATAATAAATAAAAGATCAACATAGAGGAAAGTTAGCAGTACCATGTGTAGTGCTTTAATATTCTAAGAAAGATAGCCATCCAATGTGTGTTTATGCGATTTGTTTTATGAATAATTAAGATTAGCTAGCCTTTGATGATTTTACCAAAGGCTAGTTACATTTTAAATGGCTATGATGATTAGCCTGTCTATAGAGCTGGAAAAATTACTTCCTACAAATTTTACACAAAAAAATATAATCCCCCTTTTAATGATTGGGGATTATTTAGTCGTCCATCTTAAGTTAATAAAAAACGAATTCCTATCTTCGTTTCTATAAATGAAGCGGAGCCATTGCTATATGTCACTTATTATTGTTTTAAAGCTCCGCAAGCTTCTGGGATATGATCTATGTCGAGAAGGTTCATTTTCAAGAAGTATTCAAGAAAGTTTTGGACTTCTTTCATTTCTTCTTCATCCGTTTTTAATGCCATGATATCTTTTAGAATTTGAGCGGTCCAAATATTATCGAAATAACGATATTTACCAGAATTCCAAGTTGTTCGGTGAGGATAATTCTTATTTTTGTAATAATTCCAGAAAAGCATTTTCTCTGCTTCTTGATCTGTAAGCTTGATTTTAAAATCCGCATGAGCTGGGACCATTCCATCTTCACTAAGATCTCCGGCGAATGTTTCATTTACCATGTATAAACCAATAATTTGTCTTTCTGTCTCTGCTTGATTTTTTCCTCTTACCGTTAGAAGAGCTGCACTATTTGGGCGCAATCGAGCCGCCCGGTTAGGTTGACCTTTATTTGGTCCGCTCTGTACCTTACCGGTAGACACTTGCCATTCTGTAAAGATATTCTGTTGTTCATTTTCATCCAACCAAAAAACGATTTGTGAGCTTTCATGAATTTTATGGTTCTTTAATTGTTTTATACGCAGTAGTTCAAGTGTCTTTTGTTTCGTTTTCTCTTCCCGTTTCTTTTCGATCGCTTTCTCTTCCGTTTCTTTTTTTGAAATGATTTTTTTCAAGGATTCTGCAGTATCTTTATCCTTTAGTGAAATAAATGTTCCAATAGCATCGGGGTAAACGAATTTTTTAATATTTTCGTTGAAGTCAATGGTGATGATGGACTCATCCTGATTCACTATCTTTCCCTTACCAAAGACTTTATGAGTTACTTTTTCATTAAGTAAATTCATTAACCTACTCTCCTTATATATTCTGGCTTTTAGTTTGTGCCCATTTTTTCCAAAAGAGTTTGCATTGAATAAAATTATGATGATAAGATGAAATGTTTATATTAAAAAACGCATCTAAATTCTGTATAGAAAAAGATGCTGTGTTCGAAAAATTAAATATTACTTTAAAGTGATTATATTTACATAATATCATATTAAATAAAAAAAGTCAATTTTTGATTGACATTTCAAGAATATATGATGTATAATGTAAAGTTATTTTAATTAATTATCGTTGTAGAACTTCTAAATCAGTTTCGAATGTGGCATAAGGGTTTACTAGATACTCGTATTTTGGTTACCGATCGACAGATAGATTATGAATATTTGTATCAACTATAGATAAAGAGAAATTAAAACCACTCCTAATTTTCATCGCCATATTGTACTGTGTAAATAACTTTTATTTATGTTTAGTCAAACATGGTTCTACCTGGATAACCAAAATTATTATTTTTCTATACATACTACACGCTACATTATCAAATGCTTCCATATTTTCCCCTAGGCAGATGTTTTGCATGAGTACTAAAACCACTCTATAATTAAACTTGAAATAGTTAGATATCTAATCATTTTGTTTCAGTCATATTTTTTAATGAAAATTGTGATTAAGGGAATCAATAAAATTAACATAAATCATTAGGAAAAAGGAGCGATTTTTCATGGGTAAATTAGACGGTAAAGTTGCAATTATAACAGGTGGAGCTTCTGGAATTGGAGAAGGTATGGTAGATTTATTCCGGACAGAAGGAGCAACTGTCATTGCAGCAGATATTAATGAAGAAGCTTTAAACAAAGTTAGCGAAAAAGAAAATGTTTTTGGAATGAAATTGGATGTTTCCTCAGATGAGAATTGGAGAAAATTTGCTAAGGAAGTAAAGGAAAAGTTTGGCTCTATTGATATCTTAGTGAATAATGCTGGTGTTTCTTCAGAAAAAGCTTACACAGAAATTGATAAAGAAGATTGGGATTTCATGATGTCGATTAATGGGTTTGGTCCATTTGCCGGAATGAAGCATGTTGCACCTATTATGGCAGAACAAGGAAAAGGTTCTATTATAAACATTTCTTCATACACAGCACAAATAGGGCAAGGATTTAACCATTATTCAGCTTCAAAAGGCGCTGTTCGAGCTATATCTAAAGCAGCAGCGACTCAATTTGGTCGTCAAGGAGTCCGTGTAAACGCACTGTTTCCAGGAATCATTGAAACACCGATGACAAAATCTTTAAGTGCATCGAAGGAATTGTTAGAACGTCTCATACAAGCAACACCTTTACAACGATTAGGCCAACCAAAAGATATAGCAAATGCGGCTTTGTTTTTAGCATCAGATGATTCTAGTTACATCACAGGTGCTGAAATCATTATTGACGGCGGATTTTCGGCCCAATAAATAAAGTGTGAAGTTAAAGTATCTTTTATTATTCGGGAAAATGAGAATAATAACCGTGCTTTAACTTCTTTTTACATATTTCGGATTTGTAACTTCATCACGAACCAATTATTATGAATGTATAGAGGAGGGTAGACATGAAGGAGCAAACTGTTTTTGAAATCTTACATAATATGGATAAATTCACGAATGGATTAATTATTAAATGGAATAAAATGTTCAACGAGAATTTAGGCATTTCTCACGTCTTAACACTTGGATATTTAAATAAAAATCGCAAAGCCCGTCCATCGGAAATTGCAAAAGAACTTGGTCTTACTCCTCCAACAGTTACACACTTAAGTGAAAAGTTAGTTAAACGACAATTAGTTGTACGTCTATATGATGAAAATGATCGTCGAATTGTATTACTAGATATTACAGACAAAGGAAAAGAACTATTGAGTCGTGCTAATAAGGAAGGGCAACGATTACGACAAGAAATGTTTGAGAAATTAACCAGTGAAGAAAAACAGCAACTATTGCACATTTTTCAGAAGTTAAATGAATCATAAAAATAAACTTCGTAGAACTGTCTGACAAATCACTTTTCTACGAGGTTTTGCATTTAATAAAACCTTCCTAAAATAGCTTGAATATTGAGCTTTCGTTGAACCGTTTCTTAGATATCAGAGTCATTTAAATCCTTTCATAAATAAATTAACCTCAATGCAATGAACTAAATTAAATGAATAATGATGAAAAATACATAACCTTTGTATTTCTAACTATAAATATATATGATTAAATACGAATGGGGGTATTTATATGTTCGTAGTTAATGGTAAAAATTCGATCATTCGTTTTATGGCTGGTTTTTTTGTTTTAAGTAGTGTGATTTTAAGTCAAGTTCATCATCCATATTGGTTATTTTTCACTGGATTTGTTGGTTTTATGCTCATGTTCTCTTCTTTAACTGGCTTTTGTCCAATGGAACTAATTCTAAAAGCATTAGGAGTTAAAGAAAAAGCAATTTGTGATATAAAAAAATAATACAACGGTCATGAAGATATTTGTTATGATATGAGCGAGGAATTCTAAAAAAGAATATGAGTTAATGTAAAGGTTATAAAACACTTTCAAACATTGTAAAACTTGTTTGGAGGTGTTTTTTAATACATCACTTTTTGTTTTTAATGACATAAAAAAATAATTCGATTTAGTATGTTGCATATTCCTTCACAATAACATCCAAAACTGTTTACACCATTTCCAAAGTGTAAATAGTGTAATCGTCAGAATATATTGAAAACTGCATGCGACGCGTGATATAATCGTAATGTTAAAGGGAATCTATTATAATAACCGGTTTACCGGTAACTCTTTATCCCTTTGTACTAGCTATGAATTAGTTAGTAAATTTATCATATGTTTTTTCCTAGTTCGAATGAATAAAGAGAATAATAATATATCAATCTATAATAAATAGATTCTCTTGGGAACTGTATCATCAGTCAAGTTTTGAAAGGAATTAGAGGGGGAAGTATCATGGCAAAACTGTCAAGGCGATCTTTTATGAAGTTTACAGCAGCCTCTATTGCAGCTGCGGCACTAGCCGATAAGCAAAAGGTTCATGCTGAGAAGGGTGATGTTGACAAAGCCTTTCCAATGATGACAGCAGGAGCAACGACAGCTTATGGTTTATGCCACTTTTGTTCAGTGGGCTGTGGACTTGAGGTGAAAATTAAGAATAATAAGGTCATTTCAACTGAAGGTCATCCTGATCACCCAATTAATGAAGGTGCATTATGTCCAAAAGGGCGTTCTATGAAAGAAATGGCGAATTCTGATCAACGTGTGACACATCCGTTAATTAGAAAACCTGGAAGTGATAAATGGGAACCAATTTCATGGGATGAAGCATTTGGAAAAATTGCATCTAAGATTAAAGAGGTACGTGAGGAGACTTTTACAAAAACATCCGATATTGACGGAGAAAAGGTCACGGTTAATCGTACAGATGGAATTTTTAGCATGGGAAGTGCTGAAATTGATAACGAAGAGGCCTATCTTTATACGAAATTTAACCGCGCATTAGGCATTCATAATTTCACGCACCAGGCTGAGATATGACACGCTCCAACGGTGGCTAGTTTAGCCCCTTCATTTGGTAGCGGTGCAATGACAAATAATTTTAATGACATGAAAAATGCAAACGTTATTCTGATTGCAGGGAATAATACAGCAGAATGTCACCCATTAGCAATGCGCTGGGTTTTAAAAGCTCAGAAAAAAGGTGCAAAAATAATCGTCGTTGATCCACGGTTTAATCGGACAGCAAAAGTGGCAGACATTTATGCCCCTGTTCGACCAGGTACGGATATTGCATATTTAAGCGCCATTGTTAAATATATTTTGGATAATAGATTATATGATGAGGCATTCGTTCGTGAAAATACGAATGCGTTGTATAAAGTTAATCCTGATTTTAAATTTCATGATGGTTTATTCTCGGGATTTGATGGCAAAGGAACATACGATAAAGAAAGCTGGACTTATCAGCTCGACTCGAATGGCTTACCAATACAGGCAGATTCATTAAAGGACCCAGACAGTGTTCTTATGAAACTAAAGGAACACTTTAAAGATTACACGTTTGAAAAAGCAAGCGAGATTACCGGAATGCCAGTGGATAAGATGAAACTTGTTGCTGAGACGTTTGTGAACAACCGTCCAGGAACTATTTTATATGCATTAGGTATGACACAAAAGTCTGTCGGTACACAAGGAATACGAATGTATGCCATTATTCAACTATTGCTTGGAAATATGGGAATGCCAGGTGGCGGTATTAATGCTAACCGAGGTGAGCCAAATGTTCAAGGTTCAACAGACTTGGCTCTTATGGCGCATATTTTGCCGGGATATATACCGATTCCGACCGATGCTCATCCAACATTAAATGACTATATTAAAGCTGTTGGAGTATCGAATGGAAAAAAACTAATTGCGCTGTTAAAAGCATGGTACGGAGATAAAGCGACACCGGAAAATGAATTTGGTTATCACAATATACCTAAGCGTGATTCAAAACTTTCCAATGCTACCTACGTGCCGATTTTTGAAAAATTAAATCAAGACGCATTTAAAATGGGCATTATTTTTGGTCAGAATCCAGTCGTCAGTACACCTACTTTAGATATGGCATTAGCTGGTTTAAGTAAATTAGATATGCTAGTCGTGTCGGAGGTTTTTGAAAGCGAAACGACATCGTTTTGGCTACATCCTGACTTCAATCCAAAAGATATCAAAACGGAAGTTATTTTACTTCCAGCAGCGGTCTCTTTTGAAAAAGATGGAACAATGACGAACTCTTCTCGCTGGATTCAAGGTAAAAAGGCCGTCGTACCACCAAAAGGTGAATCTATGCCAGATGGTGATATGATTTATGAAATTATGAAGAAGCTTAAAAAATCTTATGCTAAAAGTAACGATCCAAAAGACAAAGCGATTCTTGATTTAACATGGGATTATCCAGTTCTTGACCATGGCATCGACATGGAAGCTGTTCTGAAGGAAATGAATGGTTATAATTTAAAAACGGGTAAACTATTAAATTCTAGTTCAGAGATACAGAGTCTAAAACCAGGAGAAACATCTTCTGGAATAGGTGGCTTATACACAGGTGTAATTACCGAAGAAGGCAACCATTCGTTGCGTCGTGATAACACTGACCCGAGTGGTCTAGGTGTTCATCCAAATTGGACATTTTCATGGCCTGGCAACACTCGAGTGCTTTGGAATCGGGGTTCTGCGGATAAAAATGGTAAGCCTCGTGATAAACACCGTGCAATTGTCTCGTGGAATGGCAGTCGCTGGGTCGGCCCTGATGTCTTACACATAGCGGCGAAGGACAAGGCACCTCATACGCCAGAGGGTAGTAAAGTCTTTTCAACTGCTGAAGGGAAAGGCGCCCTGTTCCGTGGCCCATTTACGATGTCACAACAAGGTGCACCTGATATCATGCTAAAACCGGGCTATGATCCAAATGTATTCAAAGTTGCACCAGTAGGTAAAGAAGCTGGTATTGGTGACGGACCACTTCCGGCTCATTACGAACCGTTAGAATCACCGGTTAAAAATCCGATGTTCAGTCAGCAGTCTAATCCGACAGCTGCTCCGGTACAATTACCTGAGTTCCAAAAGTATGGTAAAGCTAAGGATTTCCCATATATACTTACAACCTATATGGTAACTGAGCAATTTTTATCTGGTGCGGTTACACGCAACACACCACAATTAAATGAATTGATGCCATCCAACTTCGCAGAGATTAGTAAAAACTTGGCTAAAAAGCTTGGCGTCAAGTCGGGAGATCCAGTAAATATTTCAACTGCCCGTGGTGATGTGACGATTGAAGCAATGGTGACAGATCGCATGCAGCCTTTAAAGGTTGATGGAAGAGAAGTTGAAGTGATTGGTGTGCCATGGGGCTGGGGCTTTAAAGGTCTAGTACAGGGAGAATCTATCAATCATGTAACAAATTCTGGCTATGAACCAAATACTGGTACCCCTGAATATAAAGCATGTGCGTGTAATGTGACGAAGGGGGAGAAGTAATAAATGGCTAAAAAACATGATAAAGTCATATTAGTAGATACAACTCTTTGTACAGGTTGTAAAGCTTGTCAGATAGCTTGTAAAGAGTGGCATAATTTGCCGGCGACGGAATTTGAACATGTTTCTGGAACATATCAGAATCCAGCTGACCGTAATGCAAATACGCCAATGCTGATGAAGTTTATTGAGCAATACGATAAATCAACTGATTCAATGGACTGGATTTTCTGGAAGGATCAATGCATGCACTGTACAGATGCACCTTGTGTTGAGGTTTGTCCATCAGAAGCGCTCTTCACTCATGAAGATGGATTTGTTGGATTTAATCAAGATTCATGCATCGGCTGTACGTATTGTTCAAAAGTTTGTCCATTTGATATACCGCGCTTTGAAACAGATACACTAACAGGTAGTAAACGTATGAATAAGTGTGATTTCTGTCAAGATAGAGTAACAAATGGAGAAGTGCCGGCTTGTGTTCGAACATGCCCGACGAATTGTTTGGAATTTGATACGTGGCAAAATGCTGTTGATAAAGCATATCAACGGGTTGAGAAAATTAAAGATCAATTTCCAAATGCAAATGTGTATGGAGATACAGAAATGGGCGGACTGCACTATATTTACATTTTAACCGAAAAGCCTGACACTTATGGCTTGCCGGTTGAACCAAAAACCGACGAATTGGTAAGTTTCCGCCGAGATGTTGTGAAACCAGCAACAAAAGTATTAATGGGTGCAACAGCCGTGGGACTATTAACGAACTTTATTGTAGCATCAGCTAACTATGGAAAAGAAGAAGATAAAGAAACAAATGATGTCATGACTAATGGAGATGATAAACATGAGTAAGCGTAAGAAAACATTAGTCAAACGGTATAACCTTCCAGACATGATCATGCACTGGACAGTAGCTGCTGGATTTGTTCTAGCTTTACTGACAGGATATGCAGTCTTTTTTGAAGGTACATCAGCTCTATTAGTAAATGAAATTGGTGTTTTTATTAGACTCCTCCATCGTATTGGGGGCGTGCTATTTGTGGCAGCACCTATTCTATACTTTATCTTTTCCAAAAAACGGTTTGGCTTTTTAAGAGCTTTTAAATGGAGTAAAAGCGACCTTGGTTGGTTACTAGCAGCACCGAAACATTATTTTGTCGGAGGAGATAGTATGCCTCCGCAGGAAAAATACAACACGGGTCAAAAAATGTTTTACTTATTTGCAGTTGTATTTGGCGCTTTGTTGGCCATAAGTGGTTTTATCCTTTGGTTCAACTGGTTTTCAGCAACAGCCCAGCTTATCATGCTCTTTATTCATGATGTGTCAGCTGTCTTACTAACACTTTTCTTCTTTGTGCATATTTATTTGGTAATCTTTCATCCAGCTGATCGTATGTCCTTCAATGCTATGGCGACCGGTTATATGGATAGAGAGTATGCCAAAAATCATCATGAACTATGGTATAACGAAGTAAAAGCTCAAGAAAAAAAGGAAAATAATCATTCGGAATTGCACAAGAAAAACGCTTAGCTGGTTTCTGTTAGAAATGGAATAAAACAAATAATTGGGAGAAGGGAAGTAAGTTCTATGGCTAATATCGGTGTACCCGGCTTGATTCTAATCCTAGCTTTAGCCTTAATTATCTTTGGTCCGAATAAGTTGCCTGAACTTGGTAAGGCAGTAGGGCAAACATTGAGGGTGTTCAAGCAGTCGGCAAATGGTGTAATGGACGATGATGACGAGACAGCGGTTGCTGAAAAGAATGTTGAAAAGAGTAACAAAAAACAATCCTCAAGCGCTTCGTGACGCTTTAAATTGATTGTATTATATAACGTGCCCATGTTTTTAATGTAAAGGCAGATTGATTTGATGTTGATTCATAAGTCAACACTTGAACTAAAAGGAAGACACTTTAGAATGAGATAATAAGTTCTAGTGTCTTCTCTTTTTCAAAAAAATCCACTTTTACCATTGTGTAAACATATGAAAGCATAGATACAGGATATGCTATAGTTGAGAGAGTAAAACATGAGGGAAAGTGCTGGAAACTGAAACAAACGGATAAAGAAGAAGGTGGAAAAGGATGATTGAAACAGCTCGCAAAGGATGGGAAATTGTCCGCTTTGAAGGAGATACACCATCTGTAAGAGAAGAAGTAGTTACTGCTGAGTTCCCCTTAACAGTTATGCTGAATGGCAAAGAGTTTGCGACAATGGTTTGCTCACCAACGGATTTAGAAGACCTAATTGTCGGCTTTTTGGCATCTGAAGGAGTTATTCGTTTTTATGATGATATTGCATCACTTTCGATAGATGATGGACAGGGGTTTGCGTATGTGGACGTGAAAAATCCGCCTGACATGATTCAAAGCAGTCATTCAAAGCGGTTTATTGGTTCCTGTTGCGGGAAAAGTCGCCAGTTTTATTTTCAAAGTGATGTGAAGACAGCTAAAACCGTCACAAGCAAACACACGATTACGGTCAATCAATGTTACGCACTGATGGATCAATTGCAACAAAAATCCATGCAGTTCAAAGAAACAGGGGGCGTCCATAATGCAGCGGTTAGCACTGTCGATGACATTTTAACGATGCGAACAGATATTGGCAGGCATAATGCTCTTGATAAAGTTTATGGGGATATTTTAAAACAACGTATGCATTTAAAAGATAAAGTCATCATTTTTAGTGGGAGGATCTCATCTGAAGTCCTTTTAAAAGTATCGAAAATAGGAATTGGAATTCTTCTTTCCAAATCCGCTCCAACAGATCTTGCCCTTCAATTGGCCGATGATTTAGGGATTACCGCTATCGGATTTGTGCGTCATAATAGAATGAATATCTATACCCACCAGGAACGAGTTGTCGAAGCGAATGAATCAGTTTTTTATACACCTGAATCAATCACAACTACAAGTTAAAAATGAAATAGTTAGCACTCAAAAAGAAGAAGGGACAGGTTTTATCCTGTCCCTTTCTCAGATTTTTCTCCTCAATCCTTCAATTTCCTTCCGATCCAAGTGCGTGACCTTGGCAATAAATTCAATAGATGAGCCTTCTTTTAACATCTCGAGGGCGACTTCTTTTTTTCCTTCTAATTTCCCTTCCCTTTTCCCCTCAATTTTCCCCGCCTTAATGCCCTTTTTTAGGCCTTTTTCTAGGCCTTTTTCTAGACCTTTCTCTAGGCCTTTCTCTAGCCCTTTCTTAATCCCTCTCTCCTCATATGAAATCGGTAACTCCAATATTTTCTCCGCATCATCCATTTTCCTCACTTCTTCCATCAACTTTTCCTCCTCTTCATCGTTTAGTTTTAAATAGGTTTCAAAAAAGCCGTAGATTAAGCGTTGTTTGGCTGGGTTTAGCTCCATTTTAGCCATCATCCGTAAAAATTCTTTCTTAACTTGAATGCGTTCCTTTTCTGAATATCCCATCTTGCTTAAGAGAGCGGCTGCTGCAGGATTGTCTGATTTCAAATAGTCTCGCCAATTCTTTTTTCGTAAGTGCAACGTTAGGTAATTGAACGTGAAAACATTCAAAAAAGGGAGTCCCAGCGTAAATCGATTCTTCTCCCAATTTTCATCATAACTAAATACCGCGATTGGAATGATTGGTTTTTTGTATTTATTATATAAAAGTGTAGCGTATTGAAACATTCGTTCATGAAAATCTGTTTGTGTTGTACTTTGTGGTTCAATGTGGACGATAATCAAGGCATCATCTTGTTTTAATTTAACCTGGACAACGATGTCTAATCTTCGTGTATCGCCTTCAATTAAATCTGTGTGTACTTCTTCTGATAGCGGGGTGATGGTGTGAAAGTCAATTGCTTCATGTACATCTGGGAAAAACACCTCTAAAAACTCTTGGAAAAATGTGTGGATGAGTTCTTTAAAAAGTTGATCGTGCCTTGTGTACGTTTGCCTCCCTTCTTTTATCAGTGTTGGGCTTGGATCTTTCCGGTAATGAGAATACTTGATTGACATTTTTCTTTCACGAAGCTGTGTTGCTTGCATTTTAACACATCCTTTTGAGGTTTTGTAGAGGAAATATCTGAGGTGTTTATTCTATTTTTAATATACAACAATTCTTTATCGAGAACAAGCGTTCCTGTTATGTATTAAAAAACCAATCCTCTAGGAAAATTCACCTAAAAGGATTGGTTTTTATTGAAAAGTCATTTTTATTTACTTGAAAATCGGTAGTTTTTCTAAAAACATAATGTCATCTCGTTCTGCTGCATCTCCCTCAGCTAGAATGGCAGCTTTCGCGACAATATGTCCACCAGCTTTTTTAACAAGTTCCTCAAGAGCTTGAATGGACTCTCCAGTGCTAATAACATCATCAATTAGTGCGACTCTTTTCCCGCGAATGAGTTCAACATCTTGGTCATCAAGATATAACGTTTGTGGTTTTTGTGTTGTAATGGAATGGACTTCATGTTTCAATGGGTTATTCATATAATTTTTGATACTTTTTCTTGCTACGACATAGCGTTTCATATTTAATACGTTCGCAAGTTCATGGACGAACGGGATTCCTTTTGCTTCTGCTGTTACTAATATGTCTGCTTCTGGCAGTTTTTCAGCTAATAAAGGCGCTGCAGCAGTTACTATTTCTGCATCACCCAATATGACAAAACTAGCGATTTTTATATTTTCATTAATCGGGATAATGGGTAATTGCCTTGTTACGCCCGCAACATTTAACTCATATGTTTTCATATTCATACCTCCACTGTTCTAAACGCCAAAAATTCCTAATAAAAATTGCATGATAACACCTGCAAGCATCCCTAGAAATGGGTCAGCAATTGCCGTGACGACCATTGTTATACCACCAACAAGGCTAGATCCTGGTGTACCTCCTGTCAGTGCGGCTTCGGCATTTCCAGGTAGTGTTACGATGGCCCCTAAGACAAATAAAAAGCCAACAATAGAAGCACTCGGTACATATTTTCCAATCTTAGGTAAGAGCTTTAAAAATAAAATAACAGCCATTATACCCATCATAATCACACCGGCTAATACGGCATGTGGTGCACTTGCAGTAGCAGATATAACAACCTCTACTGGTCCACCACCGAATAATGCAGAAGCCATATCTGCAATACTACTGATGATCGTAATGGTATCTACGTTGACATTCGCATCGGCAATATCTGCATTGATTTTTCCAAAAGCGATGTTGGCACCAACGTTTAAACATGCCATGGCAAGCGCTCCGCGAATAACTGTAGGGGTTAATATTAGCTTTTGCAGTTTAATTTTGTCCTCTTTTACATTTTCCGTCACACCTGTTTTATCTTTTTCCACAAAGTAATAAATAATGCTAGATAGAATAACGGATATGGTAATCGTGTAGACGAGGTCTTTAGTAGCCATATAAACAATCAGTGCACTTAATAATGAAGTGATGCCAACAACCCGGTCTTTCTTTGACATGTCCCAGGCGACTTTAGAAAGCATAATCCCTACGCCCGCCATCATGCCGTTGGTAATGACTGGGCCGATCCAGGCAATGATGGATTCCATCAAACCAAATAAACCGATAACGAGCATAATAAGTGCACCAAAGAAAATCATAGATAATCTTTCTCGGATGTTTTTTCCCATTGTCCCGGCGACGGTAATGGTTTCTGCTTGAAATGAAATCACTGCAACATTACTAGTCAGGGTGTTCCCAAATGCTCCGATAATGAAAGCAAGAGCTGTAGGAACAGATGCAAAACCAAATGTCATTGCGAGCAAACCTTGTGGTAATCCGTTCAGGACACCACTTATTGCCGCAAGTAAGTCTTTAATGATTTCCATGCTGAATACGTCCTTTCTCCCCTGAACATGAAAGGTGCCTAGAAAAACAAAAAAAGCCCTTCGTAAAAAACGGCTTTTTTGGCATGAAGCACCGTCCATAGTAGAGTAATTTACGGTTACTCTGTAGAAACTCCCAGTCCATATTACTAGGATTATACGAGGTATGATTGATATTTAATTTACGACTAATCATAACACATGTTAATCAGATGTTCAATTTCGGATGAAAAATTTTTTGAGATATTTTTTGTCATGAATAAATCAAGTGAATACACTAAATTAATGTAAATAAAAATGCAGTTTGTTTTTACATAACAATAAAAAAACAACACAAAACAATAACTATTTATTGTAAAACGATAAACTGTGTGTTAAAATCAAATAGAAAAAAATAAGTGAGGTGCTTTTTTTATGGAAAGAGGATCAACACTCTTCTTAAAGCTAGCTGTTTTTCTTATTGGGGCTCCTGTTCTTGCTTTGTGCATATTTTTGGTACCTAAGATAGCGAATTATGGGGCAGAGCTGTATCCAGATTTTGCTTACATAAAATATCTTCTTCTAATGGTGATGTATGGAGCAGCGATACCTTTTTATTTCGCTCTGTATCAAGCTTTTAAACTTTTAAGTTATATTGATAGGAATGAAGCCTTCTCGCAAATTTCTGTAAAAGCTTTAAAGAATATTAAATATTGTGCAATCACAATCAGTCTCTTATATGTGGTAGGGATGCCACTCTTATATCTTATAGCAGAGAGAGACGATGCCCCTGGTTTCATATTAATAGGGTTAGTCATTATTTTTGCTTCAATGGTCATTGCTGTCTTTGCTGCTGTTCTTCAAAAACTTTTACAAGACGCAATTGATATCAAATCTGAAAATGATTTAACGGTATGAGGTGTAAACAATGGCAATTATAATCAATATTGATGTGATGTTGGCTAAAAGGAAGATGAGTGTTACAGAACTTTCGGAGAGAGTTGGCATTACGATGGCTAATATTTCTATCTTAAAAAATGGCAAAGCAAAGGCTATTCGATTTTCAACTTTAGAGGCAATTTGTAAGGCTTTAGACTGTCAGCCTGGGGATATATTGGAATATCGAAGTGATGTAGCCAACGGGGATTAATCAATCTGATGATTGAAATTCATCCCTGAGTTTGGGAATCTAAATTTATTCAGAGGGAGTTACCAATGAATTTAACTAAATCTTTCGAAACACAATTCATGAGGGTACTTAAACAACTCGTTCATTTTGGTTGGGAACAGGCCTTATCCTGTTTGTTTCCTGTCGTTATTTTTGCTTCTCTGGCTTTGACGCAAATGATACCACTTCCCTTCCTACCACGATATGACTGGTTACTTATTATTTTCCTTCTTATGCAGTGGTGGATGGTACGCTCTGGGCTTGAAACACGTGATGAATTAAAGGTAATTACTTTGTTCCACCTTATTGGTCTTGCTCTTGAAATTTTTAAGGTACATATGGGTTCGTGGTCTTATCCAGAAGAGGGCTTTTTCAAAGTTTTTGGAGTGCCATTGTATAGTGGATTCATGTATGCAAGTGTGGCAAGTTATCTTTGCCAAGCATGGCGGAGACTAAAGGTTGATTTAGTTAAGTGGCCTCCGTTCTTAGTCGTTGGTCCGCTGGCTGCTGCGATTTATTTGAATTTTTTCTTCCACCATTTTTGGATTGATGTTCGTTGGTGGTTAGCTGGACTTGTCATGATCGTTTTTTGGCAAACGTGGGTGATATACGAGGTTAATGGAACGCGTTATCGTATGCCACTCGTACTCTCATTTGTTCTCATCGGATTTTTTATCTGGATAGCAGAAAATATTGCTACATTCTTTGGGGCTTGGAAATATCCAAACCAAATCGATGGCTGGCGTCTCGTTCATCTAGGAAAGGTGAGTTCATGGGTCTTATTAGTAATCGTTAGCTTCCTTATTGTAGCGATGCTAAAGCAGATTAAGAGTAACATTGCGAGGGGATAAAATAGGCATATCTTAATCGAAAGGGACAGGTTTTCTCCTGCCCCCCTTTTCTCATTTTCGCCGCAAAGCTTCTATTTCTTCTCTATCCAAGTGCGTGACCTTAGCAATAAACTCAATAGATAAGCCCTCATTCAACATCTCGAGTGCGACTTCCTTTTTTCCTCTTTCTATCCCTTTTTTTATTCCTTTCTTAATCCCTCTCTCCTCATACGAAATCGGTAACTCCAATATTTTCTCCGCGTCATCCATTTTCTTCACTTCTTCCATCAACTTTTCCTCCTCTTCATCATTTAGTTTTAAATAGGTTTCAAAAAAGCCGTAGATTAAGCGTTGTTTGGCTGGGTTTAGCTCCATCGTAGCCATCATCCGTAAAAATTCTTTCTTAACTTGAATGCGTTCTTTTTCTGAATATCCCATCTTGCTTAAAAGAGCAGCTGCAGCAGGATTATTTGACGTGATATAGTCTCGCCAATTCTTTTTTCGTAAGTGTAGCGATAAAAAGTTAAATGTCAAAATTTGGAATTCAGATAATCCCAACGTAAATTGATCTTTCTCCCAGTTTTCATCATAACTAAATACAGCGATTGGAATGATTGGTTTTTTGTACTTATTGTATAGAAGACTGAAGTATTGAAACATCCGTTCATGAAAGTCTGTTTGTGTTGTACTTTGTGGTTCGATGTGGACGATGATTAAAGCATCTTCTTGTTTTAATTTAACCTGAACAACGATGTCTAATCTTCGGGTATCGCCTTCGATTAAATCTGTGTGTACTTCTTCTGATAGTGGAGTGATAGTGTGAAAGTCGATTGCTTCATGTATATCTGGAAAAAATACTTCTAAAAACTCTTGAAAAAATGTGTGGATGAGCTCTTTAAAAAGTTGATCATGCCTTGTGTACGTTTGCCTCCTTTCTTTTTCACGAATTAGCGTTAGCGGTGGGTTTATGGCTTGCGAGTAAATTGACACTTTTCTCTCACGAAGCTGTGTTGCTTGCATTTTAACACATCCTTTTGAGGTTTTGTAGAGGGAAAATCTGAGGTGTGTATTCTAATTTTAAGTATACAATAAATGAATTAACAGAACAAGCGCTCCCGTCCAGAGAAGTACCTCGGTTATTTGTTTTTTCCAAATTCAGTATCTACAACATCATCTCCTTAACAAAAGTTTACAATCTTTTTGAGCTATTGATTCACTCCATTTTAAATCGCTCGGACAGAAACGAGTGTTCTTGTTTGGTATAATAAAAGATGCTAATTATCGTGCGGAAAATCTGATTTCAATAGTTAGAATGAACTAGCTATAAAATTTGGGACGGTAATTTATAATGGAAAATCAATCAAACTTTTTGATGTATCAAACAGAGGATGGGGAAACGAAAATTAGTGTTCGTTTAGAGGATGGAACAGTATGGTTGACTCAGAAAACCATGGCAGAGTTGTTCCAAACTAGTCCTCAGAACATCGCTCTTCATGTGAAAAATATATATGAAGACGGTGAATTAAAGAAGGTTTCAACTTGTAAGAAATACTTACAAGTTCAAATTGAAGGCTCAAGAGAAGTTAAGAGAAAAGCAAAACATTACAACCTCGAAATGATCCTTGCAGTTGGTTATCGAGTTCGCTTAAACGAGTATTATGAAAGACTGGGTAGCGAAGTTAGATGCTTTTCTAGAATTTAATGAGCATGATATTCTCGAAAATGCTGGTAAAGTGAGTAAAGCTGTCGCTGATCAACTCGCACTTGAACAGTATGAAAACTTTCATCGACAAAGATTAGCGCAAGATACAAAAAGTGATTTTGATAAATTCATAGAAACTAAGCGGTTGAAATAGTAAGGGACGGGGTTACATACTCTCGTCCTTTTATTTTACATGCCTAGTAGGTATGTGATGTATAGTTGCAAACCCTCCTTAGCTCCGTATTAAAATCATAAACTTCACACTTTGAATTGTTTTCCGCTTTTCCCAGCTTTTAATGTGCCTAATAACGCCAATAAAATGGTATGTATTTTAATCTATAAATAATAATGATACAATATAATTAGGTTATAGGTATACCAAAAAAGGTGTAACTGTGGTGTATGTGTTTAAGCATAGGCATGGTTATCTTTTTTGCAAAACTTAGAGTAAGAAGGACGGTAAAAAATGAATAACAGAGAAACTTCAACAGACGTTATCTTAATTGGTGCCGGCATTATGAGTGCGACTTTAGGGACACTCTTAAAAGAATTAGTGCCGGATTGGCGCGTAACAGTATTTGAGAAGCTTGATAGTGCTGGAAAAGAAAGCTCTAATGAGTGGAATAATGCAGGAACAGGACACTCTGCGTTGTGTGAGCTTAACTACACGGTAGAAAAATCCGACGGATCACTTGATATTAGTAAAGCGATTAGAGTTAATGAACAGTTTCAAGTTTCAAAGCAGTTTTGGTCTTATCTTGTAGAGAATAATTTGATTCGTAATCCAGAAGACTTTATTATGCCTTTGCCTCACATGAGCTATGTAGAGGGCGAAGATAATGTATCATTTTTGAAAAAGCGTTATGAGGCGCTTACAGACAATCCACTGTTTCAAGGGATGCAGTTTTCTGATGACCCAGAAACACTGAAAGAATGGATTCCATTAATGATGGAAAACCGTACAATTAACGAACCGATTGCCGCGACTAAAATCGATACAGGGACAGATGTTAATTTTGGAGCGTTAACACGTGTATTATTTGAACATCTACAGAATAAAAATGTCGAGGTAAATTACAGTCATGTTGTTAAAGATATTAAACGGACTGATGATGGCACATGGGAAGTAAAAGTACATGATGTCGCTAAGGATATACTTGAATACCATACAGCTAAATTCGTCTTCATTGGTGCTGGTGGTGGAAGTCTGCCATTGCTTCAAAAAACAGGTATTCCTGAATCTAAACATATCGGTGGATTCCCAGTAAGTGGATTATTTATGGTATGTAACAATCCAGATGTGGTAGAAAAGCATCATGGTAAAGTATATGGTAAAGCTAAGGTTGGAGCACCTCCAATGTCCGTCCCACATTTAGATACAAGATATATTGACAATAAAAAATCATTATTGTTTGGACCGTTCGCTGGTTTCACACCAAAATTTTTAAAAACGGGTTCAAACCTTGATTTAATCGGTTCCGTTAAACCGAATAATGTGATGACCATGTTAGCGGCAGGCGTTAAAGAGATGAAATTAACGAAATATCTTGTAGAGCAATTGATGCTATCTAATGAAGACCGTGTTGAACAATTACGTGAGTTTATCCCGGATGCTAAAGCTGAAGATTGGGATGTCGTCGTGGCAGGTCAACGTGTTCAAGTCATCAAAGATACAGAAGCCGGTGGAAAAGGAACGCTTCAATTTGGTACAGAGGTTGTGAGTGCTGCAGATGGTTCAATTGCTGCATTGCTCGGTGCATCTCCGGGAGCTTCTACTGCCGTTCAAGTTATGCTTGAAGTATTAGAAAAGTCATTCCCAGAACATATGAATGAATGGGAACCAAAAATAAAAGAAATGATCCCGTCTTATGGCAAATCATTAACAGAACACCCAGACCTATTCGAAGAGATTCATAAATCAACAACAAAAGCACTTGGTTTAAATGAAGATACAACAGTAAAGATGGGGTAAAAAATAAATTTAGAAAGAAAAGGAAATTTAACTATTCGTGCTTTAATAGTAGTACAAATGACGATCATAATTTGTACTACTATTTTTATTCCTTAAATGCCGACAAATGAGTAAGTAAATACAGTTTGTTGCCATTTGTGGATACAATTTGAGAGATTAAATTAGTGGCAAATGATTACAAAACGTTGAGGTGAACGTATATGGAAGTTAGAGATTTAGTTGAGTTAGAAAATGATGCGATATTTCAACAACTCAATCAGCAAGTAAATTCGTTCAATACATTAAAAGTCCTAAAACTAGAGAACTATGAAATCCGTCATTCCAATATTTTAGCTTGGCTGTTAAATCCGATAGAAAATCATAATCTGTATGACTATTTTTTACGTAAAATGATTGAGCACCTCATTTTAATAGATGAAAACAGTGATAATCCGCAATATGAAGCAGTAGGTGAAATTGTCTCCCATTCATTAATGGATAGCCACGTATATCGTGAGGTAAAAACAAATAACAACCGATTTATTGATTTACTTATTATAAACCAACATTCGAAATTCGTTATTTTAATTGAAAATAAAGTTTATTCCACAGAATCGGAAAATCAGCTTGATGATTATTTAGATTTTATTCACCATACATTTAATGGTTTTACAATCATTCCTATCTACTTAACATTGAATGGGGAAAAGCCTTCTAATCAACAATACTTTATCCTTAGTTATGAGAGAATAGAATCCATCCTACAAGCAATTCTTATGGTATATAAGGATCAATTAAGCGAAGATGTTTATACATTTATAGAGGATTACAACCAGATATTAAAAGAAAAATACCATCCAAATCAAGATCAAATCTTACAAGCAATTGATATATATCGCAATCATAAATCAACAATTGATACACTTTTTGAAGAAGCAGCTATACTCAATAAGAAATTGCAATTTGAATCAGGGTATGAATTTGAATTCATGATGAAGTATAAAAGTACAATTGATTATATTTTCAAACATGGACAAAACATCTTATCGTATAGTTTTGAACAGTTCATCCAGCAACAATTTAATACAGAAGTTCTGTATCATGCACACCCGACTGTTCCGAATTTATTACCACCTGAGTGGAACCGGATTAATCGTTTTCACTTACGAGAACCAAATTATTGGTTAGGGAAAGGAATAATTGTTTGGTTTGAACAAACAAATGATAGTCGTTTACGTCTTATTGCTGAAATGGGACCTTTGGAATATGCTGATCGCCTTTCACTGCTAGAACAATTAGAAAAAATTGGCTTGTCATTTAATGAAAAAGCAAAACGAGAGAAATCGCGTTATACACGTTTTTTCACGAAGAAGATGGATGTAAATAAGTGGAATGATATGGCCGAGCTTACACAAGCAATGGCAGAGTTATATAATGGTCCTGAATTTACTTTATTGCGACATCAAGTAGCAGAAATTTTACATAATGAAAATCCAAATAAAAGCGAAAAAACTGAACAGGTGGTGGAGACTTTATCACTAAATGAAGCAAATACACAAGTCCAAAATGCATTTAAAAAGTGGATGGAATTAAGAAACGTCCCTGAAAATCATTATCGAGTGTCTAAGAAAAGTCTATCCTTTAAAATTCCATTGTTTGATGCTTTTAAAGAGCAATTAGGAGAAACCAGAGAAAAGTGGTGGTGGGATAATGGACCATTTCTATTTTGGATGAATATTAATCCAGATTCACTGTATTTTGTGTTAGAAGTTGGGCCGATTGAAGCAGACAAACGCGTCCTGTTAATGCAAAACATAAAAGAAAAAGGTATTACATTTAGTAAAAAAGGGCTGACACTTAAAGCTAAATATAATCGTATTTACACTAAAACAATATCAATTAAAGGGCAAAACGAATCAGAGCTTTTAGATGTTTTCGAGGCTTTATATAACAATAAGGATATACAAAAGATTATAGAAAAGCTGCAAATAATTTATGACGAAATATTAGAAAGGGAAAAATACAAAGCTTAGTACTATATACGGTGACGGGTAGATAAAATTGAAATCATCATTTAAACTCCATGAATTGACATGGAGTTTTTTCTATATATATAGAAAAGGAGAAAGAAGTTCACTATATTTCTAACTAGATATGAGTGAATGATTTTGTAAATCGTTATTGGGTAGCTGTTACTACTCGTATGTATAAGGCATTTTAACAATTCCTAGTTTTATAAATATTATTTTTCCCCGTTATACTTCCCCTTATCCTCTCTAAACATTACAAAAAATCTTTTAAAAAAAGTAAAAGTCATAAATCATTAATAAATATATATAATATCACTAACTAAAATTTTCCTCCAATTCACAAGTAATTGAGTAATGGAATATAAAAGGGTGAAGAATATGGGGACGGCTTTATTAGAGATTCGTAATTTACATACGCACTTTTTTACTAAATCAGGGACGGTTAGGGCCGTAGATGGTGTTAGTTTTTCAGTCAAACCTGGAGAAACACTAGGAATTGTTGGTGAATCGGGTTCGGGGAAAAGCGTGACAGCGATGTCAATTCTTAGGTTAATCCCATCTCCACCAGGGAAAATTGTGGCTGGTGAAATTTTATTCAAAGGCGAAGATCTACTGAAAAAATCAGAGAAAGAAATGCGTCAAATTCGTGGGAAAGAAATTTCAATGGTCTTTCAGGACCCAATGACATCACTGAATCCCGTGTTTACGATTGAAAAGCAGATGGTTGAAACCATTCGCGCCCATAAAAAGGTGAGTAAGAAGCAGGCCATTGAAAGAGCACTTGATTTACTTCATCTCGTTGGAATTCCAGATGTTAAGAAGCGAATTAAGATGTATCCACATGAATTTAGCGGTGGAATGAGGCAACGTGTGATGATTGCCATGGCGCTATCTTGTAACCCTTCTTTGCTCATTGCGGATGAACCAACAACCGCATTAGATGTAACGATACAGGCGCAAATTTTAGAGTTATTTAAGAAAATGCAAGCAGAGTTGAATATGGCTGTTATTATGATTACCCATGATTTAGGTGTCGTTACAGAAGTATGTGATGAAGTCCTCGTCATGTACGGAGGGAAACCAGTTGAAATGACGCATACAAAACAACTCTTTGATCATGGAAAACACCCGTATACACTTGGACTAATGAAATCCATTCCAAAAATAACACCAAACAAAGAAAAGCTAGAAGTGATTAAAGGACTGCCCCCTGATTTACGAAAACTACCGAAAGGGTGTAACTTTGCACCAAGATGTAAATATGCGTTAGAGCGTTGTTTGACACATGATCCGGTCATGACACAAGTTAATGGTCATCATGCTGTACGGTGCCTGTTATATGAAAAGAAGGAAACAAAGAAGGCGGTAACAAAATGACGACATTACTTGAAGTGAAAGAGTTAAAGAAGTACTTCCCGTTAAAAAGCGATAAACTTTTCTCACGGAAAAAGCCGATGCTAAAGGCTGTTGACGGGGTCTCCTTTTCCGTAAAAAAGGGCGAAACGCTTGGACTAGTTGGTGAAAGTGGCTGTGGTAAATCAACAACAGGTCGTGCCATTTTAAAGTTACTTGAACCAACAGCAGGGGAGATTTTTTATAAAGGGGAAAACATTACCACATGCAAAGATGAACGTCTTCGCATGTTGCGAAAGGACATGCAGCTTATTTTTCAAGATCCATATGCTTCATTAAATCCAAGAAAAACGATTGAAAAAATGATTGCTGAACCAATGGAAATTTTTGGAATACCAAAAGCAGAGCGTCTAAAAAAAGTAGACAAGATGATGAAGCTTGTTGGTCTGAGTCCATATCATAAACAACGATATCCTCATGAGTTTAGTGGCGGACAACGACAACGAATCGGCATTGCGCGCTCACTCGTTTTAGAGCCTGAACTCGTCATTTGTGATGAGCCTGTTTCAGCTCTTGATGTATCGATTCAAGCCCAAGTCATTAATTTGATGGAAGATCTACAAAAGGAATTCAATCTAACTTATATTTTTATTGCTCATGATTTAAGTGTTGTCCATCATATTAGTGATCGTGTGGCCGTGATGTATTTAGGTGAAATTGTTGAGATTGGCGAGGTCAATGAATTATACGCTGATCCGAAACATCCATATACACAAGCCCTGTTATCAGCCGTTCCAGCAGCAAATCCACATGTAGAAAAGGAGCGTATAATATTACAAGGAGATTTACCATCACCACAAAATCCACCAAGTGGGTGTAAATTTCGTACACGCTGTCCGTTTGCTGAGGAAATATGTCGCTTACACAAGCCGGAATTAAAACAGATTGCACCATCAGGACGAATGGCTGCTTGCCATTTTGTTAAGGAGGTGTTTGAAAGAGAAATGATTGAGATGCCAACAGACTATGAAAATAATCAGGTGTAAATGCAACAATTTTTATTTGGGAGGGGATAGCTTTGAAAAGGAAATTATGGGTTACCTTAATTAGCGTGCTATCAATTATGCTCTTCATCTCCGCATGTTCAAATAATTCAAGTTCAAGTACGAAAGGTGATTCCGCTAGTAAAGGAAGTGGTGGAGAAAAAACTTTAATCTTTGGACGTGGGGCTGATTCAATTCAACTAGATCCATCAAAAGTAACAGATGGTGAATCGATTTATGTTACAAATCAAGTTTATGATACACTCGTTCGTTATGAAGAAGAAAACACAGAAGTAAGGCCAGCATTAGCAGAGGAATGGAATGTCTCTGATGATGGTTTGACATGGACGTTTAAATTACGCGAAGGGGTCAAATTCCATGACGGGAATGATTTCACAGCAGAAGATGTCGTCTATAACTTCAATCGTTGGGCTTCATCAAGTGAGTTTATTTATTACGGCTATATGTTCGGTGCAACGGAAGATAATTTAAAAGGTATTATTGAAAAAGTTAGAGCAACAGGAGATTATGAAGTACAAATCACATTATCCGAGCCAAATGCACCATTTATCTACACGTTAGCGATGCCACCATTTGGGATGGCAAGTCCGGAAGCAATTGAAGAACATGGTGATGATTATTTTAAAAATCCAGTCGGGACAGGTCCATTTATTTTTGAAGAGTGGGTGCCAGATGACACGATTACGTTAGTAAAAAATGAAGATTATTATGACGAAGTTGCTAAAATCGATAAAGTCATCTTCAGGACGATTCCTGATAATGGGGCACGTTTTATGGAGCTACAATCAGGAACGATTGATATGATGAATGGTTTAAACCCACAAGATATCGAAACGGCAGAAGCAGATGATAAATTGGAAATTATTCGTCGCCCTTCAATGAACGTTGGATACTTAGCGATGAATACGGATAACGATAGCCCATTGTCTGAAAAGCTCGTTCGTCAAGCAATTAACCATGCCGTTGATAAAAAAGAATTGATTACGTTATTTGAAGGTATTGGAGAAGAAGCGAAAAATCCAATTCCACCATCATTATGGAGCTATAACAATGAGATTGAACCGTACGACTATGATCTGGAAGAAGCAAAATCCTTACTCACAGAAGCAGGTTATGCTGATGGTTTTGATGTTAAACTGCATATTTTCTCTAATCCAAGAGATTATATGCCACAGCCAAAAGTTACAGCGCAAGCAATTCAAGAAATGCTAAAAGAAGTGAACATTAATGTGGAAATTATTGAAAGTGACTGGGACTCACATTTAGAGGCTGTTGAGAATGGAAAACATGATATGGCATTTCTTGGTTGGACAGGTGATAACGGGGATCCGGACAACTTTTTATATGTCTTATTAGATAAAGACAATGCTAAAAAAGGTTCAGCAGGAAATATCGCTTTTTATAAGAGTGATGAAGTGCATGATTTATTAAAAGAAGCACAAGTGGAAATGGATCAAGATAAACGAACCAAACTATATTTAAAGGCCCAAGAAGTTATTCATGAAGATGCACCTTGGTTACCAATTGCACATACAACACCACCATTAGCAGCCCATAAGAAAATTAAAAATTACCAACCTCATCCAACAGGAAGTGAGCCATTTAACTTAATGGATATTGAAGAGTAAAACCTTCCTTTTTATATAAATTAAATTGCTGGAGGCTTATCTGCTTTGTCTGAGTCTCCAGCAGAAAAAACTTGCATGCACTTATGGTACATATTCTTCGTAAAAATGGAGGAATCGATACAATGCTTAAATATATTTTGCGGCGTTTAGCCATGTTGATTCCCGTGTTAATCGGTGTGTCGATTATTACCTTCTCCCTCATACACCTAATTCCGGGTGACCCAGCAAGAAGTATGCTTGGAGAAAAGGCTTCTGAAGCGCAACTCGAATTATTGCGGGAAGAACTCGGACTGAATGATTCATATTTCGTCCAATACGGGCGATTTATAAATAATATTTTACATGGTGATCTTGGAACGTCGATTCAATCGAAAGAGAGTATCGCATACGAATTAGCACAAAAACTTCCAGCTACGATAGAGCTAAGTTTATTTGCTATGATACTTGCCATGATCATCGGTGTTTTAGCCGGTGTTATTTCAGCGGTGAAACAGTATTCATGGTGTGATCATATGAGTATGACTGGTGCCTTATTTGGTGTATCATTGCCTATATTTTGGCTCGGTTTAATGTTGATTTGGTTCTTTTCTGTTCAATTTAATCTTCTTCCCCCATCTGGTCGTATCACAACAGGTGTCCATTTAGAAACGATGACGAATTTTTATTTAATCGATAGTCTTTTAACCGGAAACTGGGAAGCATTTAAAGATGTGTTAAAACATATTTTACTTCCTGGCATTGCTTTAGCAACGATTCCTATGGCAATCATCGCTAGAATGACGCGTTCTAGTATGCTCGAAGTGATGCGGCAAGATTATATTCGGACGGCCCATGCAAAAGGGTTAAAACGTTTTATCATTATTTTTCAGCATGGTTTAAAAAATGCCTTCTTACCTGTGCTGACAGTCATAGGCCTACAGTTTGGCACATTATTAGGTGGTGCTGTTTTAACAGAAACGATTTTTTCATGGCCAGGCGTCGGGCGTTATGTTTATTTAGCGGTCTTAGGTCGCGATTATCCAATTGTGCAAAGTACGATTTTAATCATTGCTATTATCTTTGTCCTCGTAAATTTACTGACTGATATTTTATATAAGTACTTTGACCCGCGTATTAAATATAATTAACGTATGAAAGGATGTGTATTATGTGTCATTACAGCCAAGCCCGTTTCCAGAACCACCTATAGATGACCAAAAAAGTATTCATGAACTTCAAGGCCAATCGATGTGGAAGAATACACTATCACAGCTTATAAAAAATAAAACATCGCTAATTGGCTTTAGCATCATCCTTTTAATTGTATTCACAGCTATTTTAGCACCACTCATTGCCACACATAGTCCTACAGCACAGTCGATTACGGACCGTTATTTAGCACCTTCACCCGCGCATTATTTAGGTACAGATGAGTTAGGGCGAGATATTTTTAGTCGACTCATTTATGGCACACGTATCTCGATTCAAATTGCGATTATTTCTGTCGGAATCTCACTTATTATCGGTGTTGCGTTAGGTGGAATTGCTGGCTATTTCGGGCGCTGGATTGATCAAGTTATTATGCGTATGATTGATATGATGATGGCTTTTCCAAGTATTTTATTAGCGATTGCACTTGTAGCAGTACTTGGACCAGGCCTTCGCAACGCGATGATTGCGGTTGGTATTGTCGGCATTCCCCAATTTGCCCGAATTGTTCGTTCGACCGTCATGTCTGTGAAAGAAACAGAATATATTGAAGCAGCTCGGGCGATTGGAGCAAAACATGGGAGAATTTTATTCCAACATATCTTACCGAATAGCCTTGCTCCGATTATCGTTCAAGTATCTTTAGGTATGGGGACAGCGATTTTAGATGCCGCTGGTTTAAGTTTCTTAGGCCTTGGGGCTCAACCACCATTACCGGAATGGGGAGCGATGTTAAGTGATGGTCGTGCTGCATTGCAGACGGCTCCATGGGTCGTTGCTTTTCCAGGATTAGCTATTTTTCTTTTTGTGTTAGGATTTAACCTTTTTGGTGACGGTCTTCGTGATGCACTTGATCCACGATTAAAAGAGTAAAGACTCGTTTGTTGGAAATAAAAGATTATAATCACAGATCGATAAATCGGTATCGATTATACTTTTGAAAGAAGAGCTAAGGAGATGAAATCATGAGTGAGATGTTACATCGAGCTCTCGCATTAAAAGCGTCGGGGCAATTGAAAGAGTCAAATAAGATGTTAGTGGCAGCAGTCAACCAGTTTCCCGATCATGCCATTATCAATGTGCCAAGAGTTATGATGCATTAGGCAAAGAACGACAAGTTTTTTTATGAGAAAGTGCTTGCATTAGGACTGCCTAATGATGGCTTAAAAGGGGCTATTATTGGGTTAGAAAGCATTTATCGCACGCTTGGTGATACGAAAAATCACGAGAAGTACTAGAACGTGGGTGTGTAGTATTTCCACATGACCGAGCGATTCAAGTATTCTATGCGTTGACGTTATATAATTTAAAACAATATCCCGAAGCGATGGAGCTTTTATTAACATGTTTAACCGAGACATCTACTGATGGGAGCGTTATGAAGTATAAAAGAGCAATTGATTTTTACTCCGATAGATTAGATCAAAAATGGAATTAAAAAGGAGGCTTTGTATCAAAGGCCTCCTCTATTCTATTGTTTCCTTTAATGATTTTCTTCCTATTTTCAGCTTTGTAATCGTAACATTTAATGAACGAATCGAGTCTTTTGTTAGTTCTACTTTTCCGTTTTTTTGTAGCCTTTTCCAATCTTTGATGCGCTTTCGGTAAACATGTTCCGATAAGCGAAAAAGATCGATATCTTTTTCTAAGGCTTCTTCATATGTCAT
Organism: Cerasibacillus sp.; assembly: GCF_036516575.1. Taxonomy (NCBI): domain Bacteria; kingdom Bacillati; phylum Bacillota; class Bacilli; order Caryophanales; family Bacillaceae; genus Cerasibacillus; species Cerasibacillus sp. Next base: position 78,147 of record NZ_DATBTY010000003.1, on the reverse strand, counting down.
AAGAATTTCAGCTTTAATCGTGTTCGCGATATGTTCTTGAAACTCCGCATCTGTGATTTTCTCTGTTACTGTACTAACAACGGCCTGCATTTTGACATCAATATCAAAGAGCACGGCGTCACTTTTGACAATCGGTTCTACCTTTACTTTTACATTCTTTAAAGTGGCAGATGTTATACTATTTTTATCTGATTTATCTAATAGAAAAGAAATTGTACCACGCTTTGTCTGATTGTTCATCCACTTTAGTCCCCTTGCTTGTTCATCTAATATGAACCCCTTAAACTCGTTTGGCGTAATAACACCAACACCAGCTAAATGAGCGATTCGTGTCTTTTTTTCAACGGTTTCCCAGTTGTGAATGACATTAATGGTTGGTATAATCATTTCGTGATTCGGTTCATTTAATCCAATGATTAGTTTTCGAAAATCGATTGGTTCAACAAATGACTCCTGTTCAAAGGAATTCATCGGGTCACTCAATTTCGATAAAGTTAAGGTTGTGCTAATAATTGGGACGGTAAGCAGGACATCTTTTACATGGTCTTCTGTGCTGTACACCCAAATACGGTACCGCGTCTCCGCAAAGCGGATAAATACATCGATAGCGGCATTGAAATGTTTATGTTCTAAAACATCTTTTGAAAATACAATATAAGTTAAATGCCCCCATAAAATTCTTTCATCTGCTGATCGATATAAATTGAATATAGCATCCTCTAATGTATCACCATTAGCATAACCAACTTCTGCTTGCTCAATATCCGTTTTCGGTTCTTCTGATTTTGCCACATTTGATAAATTAATGACCTGGGCATAGACTTCATATTTTCCATCTTTATAATCAATACCAAGACCGTGAACATATAACATCCGTTCAGGTTCATCAATATCCCAACATCCAGTTAAAAACATTAAACTTAAATAGACTAAAGAAAATTTAATATACTTCATTCTTCATCCTCATTAATTCGTGTTATATCATTTGTAGCTACTTCTACAGGGCGCGTTTTGTAAAATTTTTGTAATGGCCGAAAAAGTGTCTTTTTTATATTATCTGAGCTTAAATTGGCGGTGATATTTAAATAAGGAGCACCGAAGACACGGATGTTCGCAACATAAAGTAATGTGAAGTAAAAAACCATAAAAAAGCCAAATAAACCAAAAAAGGACGTTACAATAATGGCGATAAAACGAATAATACTAACAGCGGCTACGAGTGATTGATTTAATAATGTGAAAGTCGCGACAGTGGATACAGCAATGACAACAATCATTGCCGGACTTGTTACTCCTGAACGAATCGCAGCATCCCCGATAATTAACCCCCCAACGACACTTAAAGTACCACCTATTGATTCTGGTAACCGTAAGCCTGCTTCACGAAAGAGTTCAAATAAAATTAACATAATCAACATTTCAATAACTGAGGGAAAAGGAAGCCCTGTATTTGATTGGAAGACGGTAGCTAATAATAAGAGTGGTAATTGATTTTGATGATACGTTATTAAGGCTAACCAAAATGCGGGAAGTAAGGCACCGACAAAAACACCAAAGACGCGTAATAAACGTTCAAATGTACTATATATGGATGGATATTCATTATCTTCTGCGGTTTTAAATAACTGAAATAAACTAACAGGTGTAATCACACCATACGCTACACCATCAATTAGAATTAAAATGCGTCCTCTTACTAATGATTGAATGGCTAAATCCGGTCGTCCAGTATAGTCGTGTCGTGGAAATAATCTGGAATTTTTATCTATGTGTTCCATTAGAATATTACCGCTAAATACAATATCTACATCGATTTTATTTAGTTTATCTCTAATACCTTTTAATATTTCTGGTTTTGCTATATCGTCGAAATAAAGCATAGCTATCTTTGTTTTCGTTCTTCTACCTATACGAAAAGTTTCAACACATAATGAATTAGTCGGTAGACGCTTCCTAACAAGTGCAATATTCACAGACAAATCTTCAATAAAATTATCTCGTGGTCCCTTAACAGGGACTTCTGTTTTCGTTTCTTCTGGCTGTCTATTTGGCCGATCTGTAATATCACTTGCAAACAGCTCCCCCGTTTTTGAAAAATAAATTAAGACAAATCCTGAATATACTTTACTAATAGCATCTGTTTTATTCGTTATTTTAGTTAATTGCGGCAGGTGGAGATTATTATAATTGTTCTCCTTCTTTTCTAAAAACTTTTGAATCCGCTCAACAACAACTTGCTGAAACATTTGTTTATCCACCATCGCATCGCATGTAATAAATGTAATCTGCTGATTGTGAAAAGTGTAACTTTCGAATTGAATATCGCTTGATTTATTAAATAGTTCTTTTAATGTTTGTAAATTGAGAGCCTTCTTCTTTCGGTTTTTCATTGTGCGCTCCTCCTCGAATAAATAGCAAAAATAGTAAGGAATAGAGAGATGATAAAGAAGATAAAAAATGTAATTGGTAAGACATAATTGCCTTTTATATTAATAAACGTTTGATCGTCTAAAGAGATTAAGATGATACAAACAATGAAAAAAAATGGGACAATACGAATCCAAATGGCCTTTGTTCTTCTCTCAATGTTAAATAAAAGCGTAACGATATATAAAATGAATCCGACGCGTATAAACACACCGGTTAACCATTGATAAATAGATAGAAAATCTAGATGCTCAATATAGCGCCCAATGGAGACGAGCCCCCATTCTTCAAAAGCAGGATAACGTTGATTCGCTGCTTCCACAGGACCAAACTCAGTGATTGCCCCTATATACGGTCCTAGCGTAAGTGATGTAAGAATGCCGACAATAATTAAATAATGGATTGTCCGCATTTCCCCGTTGATTTTGTGCTGAATAAATAGGAATAAAATCACTTCTACAAAACCAGAAGCCGGATAGATCATTCCTTTTAATACCGGTTCAAAGCCATACTCAAAAAACGGACGCAGTAAGTTATAATCTTTCACTTGAATATTAGTAATCGCTACAAAAAAGCCAAAAACAACGACACCAAATAGTGTAAAAGCATTAGCAATGACAATTGTTTGTATATTTGTACATGCTAATAAAATACATAGCACAGTATAGATGATTAATAATAAGAAAACAGGTGTTTCGGTTAGAAATGTTGCATTAATCCACTGAAGTACTTCACGCATTGTAAAGGCTGCTAAAATAATTAACATCAATCCAAAAATAACTAGAAGCGTGTTAGCTATTCTTTTTCCTAATGTTTGTTTTAATAGTTCCATTAAATTTTCTTGATTTGTTTTTCTGTGTAAATAACTCGGAAGAAATAGCCAAGGTAAAAGAACAAAAGATGCCATCAATACGGAAATCCAGCCGTCTCTGCCAACATGTGTTAAAAGTGGTGGAATGATTGTAACGTGATTTTTTAATCCGATAAAGGTCATAGCTAGTAATATGACGTGCAATATACTTATTAAATGTCCCATCATCGCAACTCCTCATTACCTAGTTTTTGATAAATGAGGTGAAATATGTATAAAAATCAATTTCAGCGCCTATTTACTGTGTGTGATGAACTTTTTTATAACTTCAAAAGTATCTACAATTACCGCTACCACTTGCAATATTTGCTGTAGTCTTGTTAAAATCTGATTATGTTATAGGAGAAAGTAAACATGGAGATTTGGTTCATGTTTTTAATATAGGGGAAAGTTTAGGATGGAGAGGTTAGGCGTGAATACAATTACTGTAGAAGAACTAGTAAAGAAATTTTCATTAGAAGTTCTTGTTGGAGAGGAATACTTAGACCGAGTGATTGTTAAGGCACAAACTCGGCGTCCGGGCTTGGAATTTATTGATTTCTTTGATTTCCTGCCAACCCAGCATGTAAAAGTATTAGGTAAAAATGAAATTACCTATTTACGCATGCTTGATGAATCAGAACGGGATCTAAGAGTTGGGAATTTAATCAAATATGAGCCTCCATGTATTATAGTTACAGATAAACAAGAGAAATTAACGTATTTAACTAAATATTGTAAACAAAATAAGATTCCACTTTTAAGAACGGATCAAACGAACTATGAGTTTATTGGTAAATTAGATGCATATATGATAAAAACACTAGCACCAGAAATTGCGATTCATGGTGTTTGTGTCAATGTGTTTGGAATCGGGGTTTTATTACGTGGCGAATCTGGTGTTGGGAAAAGCGAAACAGCTCATACATTAATCGGCCGGGGACACCGGCTTGTTGCCGATGATATTGTCGTGATAAAAAAGCTTAGTCCACAGACGATTCTCGGAACACATAACGGAAAGAATAAGGAATTTCTAGCCCTGAGAAGTATCGGCTTATTGAATGTCACTCGTCAATATGGAAGAAAAGCATTTCAAGACGAAACACGTATTGCGATGGATATTGAATTAACGAACTGGAAGAAGCATTCGCTCAATAATGATTTAGAAGTCGAACAGCGTTATTCAGAATATATGGGTGTTAAGGTACCCCATATTCAAATCCAATTGCAACCCGGACGTGATGTGGCTGGATTGATTGAAGCAGCTGTGAATAATTGGTATTTAAAGCAACAAGGCTATAGTGCTGCAGAAGAGTTTATGAAACGGATTGAAGAAGATCACTAGGGTTAACACCAAAGTAAAGTCATGCCATTTCCTACTATGAGAGTGTGCATGACTTTTTCTATTCGTATTTTTAACTAAATATAAAGTAGTACCTTGTTATGTGCAGTACCATATGATATATTTTAGTTAATGGTATTATATATGTATAGGTACTGTATAATAGATAGTAGTGAAAGGAGTGTTATAGTGGCATGAATATTCAATTTAAAAAAGGGGTTCTTGAATTATGTGTACTTGTGTTGCTTAATCAGAAAGATCGATACGGATATGAACTTGTTCAGAAAATATCAAATCAGATTTCGATTTCAGAAGGGTCTGTTTATCCTCTATTAAGACGCTTAACGCGCGAGGGATACTTCACAACGTATTTAAAAGAGTCTACAGAGGGGCCACCGCGAAAATACTATAAATTAACAGATGAAGGAAGAGCTTATCTTCACCAATTGCTCAGTGAATGGGAAGAATTCACGAAAGGTGTTAACCAATTAATTAAAGAAGGAGTGAAAAAAGATGACTAAAGAGCAATATTTAAACAGGTTAGAAAAGGCTTTGAAAAATTTGCCAGTTGATGAAAGACAGGAAGTGATGCAAGATTTTACCGAACACTTTGCAATTGGACTTGAAGAAGGAAAGAATGACCAAATGATTATAAAGGATTTAGGTTCCCCTGAGCAAATTGCTAAAGAGATGATTGCTTCTTATCATATTGATCGGGTTGAAACGACTGCATCTGCTAGTAATATACTACGTGCTATCTGGGCGGTTATTGGCTTAAGCTTTTTTAATCTACTCATCGTACTTGCACCATTTGTCACGATCGTAGTGCTTGTTATAAGTGGTTGGATTGTAAGTATTAGTGCAGTTGGTTCGCCATTATTAGTTTTAATTAATCCCATTTTTTATCCAGGTACATTTGAGTGGTTTGACCTTTTCTTTTCATTCATGTTTAGTGGGGTAGGCATTTTAGTTGGAATAGGAATGTATTACGTAACAAAAGCGATTATGTCTGGTTTTGTTCGTTATTTAAAATTTAATGTAAGGTTTGTGAAAGGAGGACTAAACCATGGTTAAAAAATTATCGCTAATTGCTTTACTCCTACTCGTTATTGGGATAGGTGGTAGCATATACACTGGAAAATCACAGTTTAAAGAGGTAGAAAAATTAGAGGATAAAGTAATAAAAGATTCCCAATTTGAAGCGGTCGATATTTATACAGATAATGCTAAAGTGATTATCAAAGCAACAGATGATGAGTATCCTAAGATTGAATTAGAAGGAAATAATAAAAAGTATGATTTAAAAACGGGTGTCTTAAATCATACGTTATCAGTAGATTTGACATCAAGGGGAAAGAAACTTTTTTCATTTGGTATTTTTTCTAAACAATCAATACTCACTGTCCACATCCCACAAAAAACATACGAACAAATACGTATAAAAAGTAATAATGGACGGATTCATGTCAAGGAAATAAAAGGTGTAAAAATAGAAATGCTTTCGGATAATGGAAGGATTCAAGCACGTCAAATTGAAGGTGAAGAGGTAATTGTAAAATCAAATAATGGTCGAATTGAATTAGAAGATATCGCTGCACAAATGATTAAGCCAGAAGCAGATAACGGACGGATTAACATGAAATATATTGAAGGTGAAATCATTGGTAAGTCATATAACGGAAAAATAAATCTTGTTACAAAAGAAATGAATCATCCAATTAACCTATCGAGTGATAATGGAAAAATAGAGATTAAAACAGATAAAAAACCAACCAATGCGATTCTCGATTTAAAAACAGATAATGGAAAAGTAACTGTATTTGGAGAAGAAAATTGGGACACTGTCATTGGAAAGGGCGAGCACCTCATTAAATTAATATCTAAAAACGGTAAAATTTCTATCACACAGTAAATAGGTCATTTAATTAATGTACTCAATGAATTAATATAGAATGATTAGACTAAAAAAGCTCTTCCCGGAAATCCAGAAGAGCTTTTTATGTTTTTTCTATTTATTTTTTTCTTCTATTCGCCGTTTAAATTCATTCTTAATATCATCTAGTAACTGTTGATCTGTCAGTAAGCGGTGGCCAGTTCTTGCTAATGCTTTGGCACCAACGAGAAGGGCTTCATTTCCACGCTCTGATTTGGCTGCTTCACGAAATTCTATGGTGTGACCAATTAAATCGTCGGGGCCAATTTTAATATAGCCATGAACAGTTGGGACTTCATAACTAATATTACCAGCATCTGTCGAACCTTTGCCTTCTCCTCGTTCGGTAACGACCGTTTCACCAAGCGCTTCGAGTTCTTCTTTTAATACATTGTCAAAGGTGTCATTTAAAACAAAATCCTTCACTTCATTTTGGAAACGTTCGACTTTGACTGTTGCACCAGTTGCTAATGCTGCTCCATCCGCTATTGCTCTTACTTTGTTTGCGGCTTCTACTGTTTTCTTCCAAGTTGCCGCACGAATGAAAAAGCGTGCTGATGCATAATCAGGAACAATATTAGGGGCATCACCACCATGTGTAATAATCCCATGTATTCTTACATCAGATGGTAAATGCTCACGTAAAGCATTAATCCCATTAAATAATTGAATGACGGCATCAAGCGCATTAATACCTTGTTCCGGTGCTCCAGATGCATGAGCGGCTTTTCCATAAAAATGGAAATCTAATGGATCAACCGCTAATGATTCACCGGTAATACCTGTTTTTCCAGCTGGATGAAGCATTAATGCAGCATCGATGTCTTTTAGAAAACCATGCTTAACAAAGCTTCCTTTCGCACTGCCATTTGGACCACCTTCTTCAGCAGGTGTACCGAGAACAACGACTTTACCTCCTGTATTCTCAACTACTTCAGCTAAGGCAATCCCAGCAGCTACACTTGTCGTTCCAATAATATTATGACCGCAAGCATGTCCAATGCCTGGAAGTGCATCATATTCAGCAAGAAAGGCAATTGTCGGGCCCTCTTTTTCACTTCCTTTCTCTGCATAAAAAGCTGTTTCATGACCAGCTACCCCTATCGTTACAGTAAACCCAGCATCTTGTAAAAGCTTCGTATGTGTTTCACAAGCAAAGTATTCCTCATTACCGATTTCAGGACGTGCATGGATTACTTGACTCGTTTTAATATATTTATCTTTATGTGTTTCAACAGATGCAATAATCTTTTCCACTTGGCCTTGAACAATACTCATATATAAATCCCCCTTATTTTTTCATGTCTTCAAAGACTTTTTCCAATTGTTCCGATGTTAATTTGACAAGGAAAGCCCCATCATTTGTATCTTTTTTAATCGCTTCTTCAACATCTGCATCTTGATATAATTCTACGAGACGTAAATAGGTTTCATTGTTTTTATCTTCACTACGAACAGCAAGCACGTTAACATATGGATGTGTACTATCATCTGTTACTTCTTCTTTTAAGATTGGATCCTCATTTGGTGAGAAGCCAGCTTGACCAGCTATTCCATTATTAATGATTGAGCCTGCGACATCAGGTAAGACACGTGGTGTTTGTTGGGCTGTCATTGGAATAATCTCCAAGTTTAATGGATTGTCAACGACTTGTGACGGGTCACCAAACATACCGAAATCATCGGCTAATGTAATTAAATCGGCTCCTTCAAGAAGACGAAGTGCCCGCGCTTGATTTGATGGATCATCTGGAATGGCGATTTTATCTCCTTTTTGTAGCTCTGACACGTCTTTGATTTTTTCGGAATATAATCCCATCGGTGCTAACATCGTTGATCCGATGGGTACAATATCTTCGCCACTTTCTTTGACATACTGCCCAAGAAATGCAATATGTTGAAAAGCATTCATATCAAGATCCCCTTGTGCTAACGCATTGTTCGGGAGTGTGTAATCTTGAAATTCGATTAATTCAATTTCAATGTTCTCTTTGGCTGCTTTTTCTTTTAAAATCGGCCAAAGTTCACCATCTGCACCATTAACCCCGATTTTCACTTTCACTTTGTCTCCTGAATCCCCTGCATTGTCATCTCCTGAGCAGGCTACTAAAAATAATACAGCAATCATTGATAAAAAGACTAAAAACTTTCTCATGTTGATACGCTCCCTTTGTTTTTATGTTTTTTTAGTGTGTTTTCCGATAATTAACGTCGCATAACAAGTTTAGATAAAGTGTTTCCAATCCATTGGGCCAACTGAACCATGACAATTAGGATTAAGACAGTAACAAGCATGACTGTCCCGTCAAATCGTTGGTAACCATAAGTCATGGCAATATGACCTAGTCCCCCGCCACCGACAGTTCCTGCTACTGCTGAGAAATCAATCAAACCAACAGAAACAAAGGTTAGCCCTAAAATGAGTGGCCCTAATGCCTCTGGAATTAACACAGTAAATATGATTCGTAATGGACTTGCCCCCATCGCTTGTGCTGCTTCAATCACGCCAGGGTCAATACTAACGAGGTTATTTTCTACGACTCTGGCAATCGTAAAACTAGCTACAATCGTCATTGGAAAAATTGCTGCCACTGTTCCAATCGTCGTCCCGACAACAAGCCGTGTTAACTGTGAAATCGCGACAATGAAAATAATAAACGGGATCGGGCGAATGATATTAATAATGATGTTTAATACTTGAAAAACAAGCTTATTTTCTAAAATATTGTTTTCCCTCGTTACAAATAGTAAGAGTCCAACCGTAATGCCAATAATTGACCCAAAAATGAGTGTCATAACGACCATCGTAATCGTCTGTCCAGTTGCTTCAACGATTTGTGGCCAAAAACTAGACCAATCCACTTTCATCTTTTGTAACCTCCTTGATGTCAACGAGTTCTTCTAATTCTTGTAAGACTTGGTTAATGGCTTCTTTATTTCCAGTAAATGAAATCAATAAATTACCGAATAATTTATCCTGTAATTCTCGAACAGATCCATAAACAATATTGAAATCAACACCATGTTTCCTTGTAACTGTTGATAGAATCGGTTCGTTTGTAATGTCTCCTTTGAAAATTATTCGATATAGAGTTTCTCCACCATTTGACTGCCATTTTTCTAAAATATGTTTCGATGGTAAATCTTGTTGTACAGATTGAACAAAGCGCTTTGTCGTAGGATGCTTCGGATTAGTAAAGGTCTCAAACACATCCCCTGTTTCAATCACTTCCCCCTTCTCCATCACCGCTACTTTATTACAAATTTGCTGAATAACGTTCATTTCATGTGTAATGAGTAAAATCGTGATTCCAAGGTCGCGGTTAACGTTTTTTAATAATTTTAAAATGTCAGCGGTCGTATCGGGATCAAGTGCTGATGTCGCCTCATCACAAATGAGTATATCCGGTGAATTAGCGAGAGCACGTGCAATGCCGACACGCTGCTTTTGTCCCCCTGATAATTGATCTGGAAAGTCTTTCGCTTTATCTTCTAGTCCGACAAAACGGAGTAGTTCCATCACGCGTTTTTCGCGCTCCTGTTTTGGCGTACCCACTAGCTTCAATGGATAAGCCACATTCCCAGCAACTGTCCGTGCATTGAACAAATTAAAGTTTTGAAAGATCATACCGATATTTTGCCGGCGTTGTCGTAATTCTCTTTGCGATAACTTCGAAATATCAACCCCTTGAATATGGACAGATCCAGAAGACGGACGCTCTAACATATTAACGAGCCGTAATAACGTACTCTTTCCTGCTCCACTGAATCCGATAATGCCGAAGATATCACCTTCTTCAACGGTCAGTGATACATCGTTTACGGCATGTACTTTCCGTTTACCAGATGTAAATGTCTTAGATACATTTCTAAACTCAATCATCAACAGGTCCCCCTTACGTTCATTCATGTTGTTAATTAAAAATCCCCCTTTTCTTATCAAGTAAGAAAAGAGGGATTCTAGTAAAAGAATCATTCTTCTCATCTTTCAAATACGAACGTATTTGCAGGAATTGGCACAGTTTTCTTAAATAGAATCTGCTGCCGAGATGTCATCGGGCCTGTCCCTCAATCTCTCTTGATAAGAAATGATCAAGTATTTAATTTTATAAAAAGATTTATATGCTAGTCTAAGCCGAAAAGAATAGAAAGTCAAGGTCTTTTGTAAAATAAAATGATTGAGACAAGTCAATTAAATAAAAAGAGGAGGAAAAGCCTCCTCTTAAAACTTATTTATCTAAATTCACCCATACAGATTTAACTTCCGTATAGTTATCTAAAGCGTAACTACCCATTTCACGTCCGATTCCAGATTGTTTGTATCCACCAAATGGTGCCGCAGCATCAAAAGCAGTATATGTGTTAATCCAGACTGTCCCGGCCTTTAAGTTGTGTGCTAGGTAATGGGCATCGCGTAAATTCTCTGTCCAAATTCCTGCAGCTAAACCGAAATCTGAGTCATTCGCTTTAACAACTAAATCGTCCATATTATCAAAAGGAATAGCAGCTACAACCGGTCCAAATATTTCCTCTTGGGCTATCGTCATTTTATTATCAACGTTAGCGAAAATTGTTGGTGCAACGAAATAACCATTTTCAAATGGGATATGCCCACCAGTTACTAACTCTGCTCCTTCTTGGAGTCCTTTTTCAATATAGTCTGTGACTGTTTTTTGTTGTTGTGCAGAAATTAATGGTCCCATTGTCGTTTCTTTATCTAAACCATTACCTTGCTTAATTTGTTTGGCATGGTTTTCTAATTCAGCTAAGACATTGTCGTACATATCTTTTTGAATGAAAATACGGCTTCCTGCACTACATACTTGTCCTTGGTTGAACATAATACCTTGAAGAGCACCAGGGATTGCTTTTGATAAATCAGCATCAGGTAGAATAATATTTGGTGATTTTCCACCTAATTCCAGTGTGACACGTTTCATTGTGTCTGCTGCTGATTTCATAATGGATTTACCAACAGGTGTTGATCCCGTAAAGGCAATCTTATTCACTTGTGGATGATCAACAAGTGCTTGTCCAACAGAACGTCCACTACCAGGAAGAATATTAATGACCCCATCAGGGAAGCCTGCTTCTCTTGCCAATTTTGCTAAATATAAGACAGATAGTGGTGTATTCATCGCCGGTTTCATAACAACTGTACATCCTGTAGCAAGTGATGCACCAAGTTTCCATGCTGCCATCATTAGTGGGAAGTTCCAAGGAATAATAGACCCAATAACTCCAACTGGCTCATGCCGAGTATAGTTAAAATAATTCCCTTGTACAGGAATGGTTTGACCGACAATTTTAGTCGCCCATCCTGCATAATAACGGAAATGTTCAATGGATAGAGGAACATCCGCATTCATTGTTTCGCGAATTGGTTTTCCGTTATCTAGTGTTTCTAGTTGGGCGAGCTCAAGTTTATGCTCTTCCATTAAGTCAGCGAGTTTATAAATAATGCGACTTCTTTCGGCCGTCCCCATCGTTGACCAGGGACCGTTGTCGAAAGCTTCCCTTGCTGCCTTAACCGCTAGATCAACGTCTTCTGTACCTGCTTCAGCCACTTCAGCAATCTCGTCCCCTGTTGCTGGATTATATGACTTAAATGTCTTTCCTGAAACAGAATCTACGAACTTTCCATTGATATAAAGCTTTTTAACGCCTTTTAGAAAGTCCTGAAGCCTTGGACTAAGTTGTTCCGTCATCGAAATCGCTCCTTATAGCTAAATTTAATTACACAATAATTATAATACGTATAGTAGTATCCCTGTAAAGTAATTGAACTTGGAAAAAAGAACATTCATTTGCATAAAAATTTGGAAAAGCGACATGGATATGTTACTTTCAAAGAGATAAAGTAACAAGTAATCAATCTGTGAACATAGAAAGAAGGTTTAAGATGCATTCAATCCAAATTGGCACAATACAAATGATGACTGTTTCGCAAAAAGCTGAAACTGGATATGTACTCCAAAAAGGTGAGACAGAGGTCGTTCTTGTTGATCAAGAAGTGACGGAAGAGTTAGCAATAGGTGACAAAATAGACGTCTTTGTTTACCCAGATAAACGAGGTCAGCTCATGGCATCAATGAAGTTACCACAAATGGTTATTGGCACGTATGGTTGGGCTTCTGTCGTTGAAGTTATTCCTAATCTTGGTGTATTCGTTGATATCGGAAGTTCAAAAGAAATTCTAGTATCTGTTGACGATTTGCCAGTCATTGAAGCGGTGTGGCCGACTGTTGGTGACAAGCTATATGTAACATTAGGTCAGGATAAGAAAGGACGTCTGCTTGCGATTCCAGCATCCGAAGAAGAATTAAGAAGTGAGTGGGAACCCGCAAATGATATAGAGTTAAATGATCGAGTCAATGGTCATATTTATTTAACGAGTAAAGAAGGCAGTGCGTTGCTGACAGAACAAGGCTACAGAGGATTTATCCATCATACAGAAAGAGAAAGGGAACCACGATTAGGCGAGTATGTCAATGGTCGTGTCATTGAAGTGAAAGAAGATGGTACGCTTAATGTATCACTTTTGCCATTTAAGCATGAGCGGATTGATGATGATGCTGAGGTGATTCTCACTTATCTCAAACAACAAGATGGTGTCATGTCTTTTAATGATAAAAGTAGTCCCGAATCGATTCAAGAAACATTTCATATGAGTAAATCCGCCTTTAAACGTGCATTGGGTCGTTTAATGAAACAGCGTCACATCATTCAAGAAGACGGATATACGAAATTAGTTGATAAATGAAAGACACCGCGTCATTGGAACGTTTATGAATATACTCACCACATACCAAAAAGGGCTGAACGATATCGCAAAGCAAGCGACCGTACGGCCCTTTTCACTTTATTTTTTTCAATCGTGATGATTGCTAAGATGAATGCTACGATGATAAAAAAGATTGTTGTTAAAAAAATCATTATAGAAGTTTCAATCGTAAAGAAACGATCAATTAAAAAGGCAAAAGCTTTAAAATAGAGAAATGTCAACACAATAATGAATATCCAATCATTAAATCACCACTGACAAAGCATTAATCAAAATATAACCAATTATTCATCCCTTTGCAGCACAGAGAAATATTCAGTTTTCATAGATATCACTTGAATCATAAGTGAATGTTATGTACTTTCATATAAAGGCATAAACAAAGGGAGTTGTAACTATTATTGCTTGTAAAATCCCATAGCGATGTTTTTCTTTGTTAAAAAGAGGCAAACTAAAGAGTAAAATTATAATAAAGGAGACAAGCATGGGTAAAACGGTTTTTAGAAATCCAGTATTCATTGTATCATCAGTTATTTTGTTCATTTTAGTCATTATCGGAGCAATCTTTCCAAAATCATTTGGAAGAGTAGCTAGTCAGCTTTTTAATTTCACGACAACAAAATTCGGCTGGTTTTATTTACTCGCCGTATTTATTATTATTTTATTTTTAATCGGCTTAGCTTTTAGTAAATATGGGTCGATTCGTCTTGGTGGAAAAGATGAGGAGCCTGACTTTCCGTTCTTTACTTGGATCGGGATGTTGTTTTCAGCTGGTTTTGGTGCTGGTTTAGTCTTTTGGGGTGTCGCAGAGCCAATGAGTCATTTCTTTAATACCCCGTTTGCAGGCATTGAAGCAGAAACGGAACAAGCTGCTCGCGTTGCCATGGGTTACTCCTTTTTTCACTGGGGCATTAGCCAATGGTCAGTCTTTGCGATTGTCGGTTTGGTCATCGGATTTCTCCAGTTTAAAAAAAGCAAAGACGGTCTCGTATCAACAGCTTTAGAACCCGTTACTGGAAAGCGTCCAGGTGTTAAACATACAATCGATTCATTAGCTGTTATATCGACGGTATGGGTGTGGCAACATCTATCGGTTTAGGTGTTATGCAAATGAACGGGGGACTAACTGCCGTCTTTGGTACCAACCAATCGATTACGGTTCAAATGGTGCTGATTCTCACTGTCTTCTTAGCATATATGTTATCCGCAACAACAGGGCTTAATAAGGGGATCCGATTCCTCAGTAATTTAAATCTTGGACTTGCTCTAGGATTATTGTTATTTGTATTTTTTACTGGCCCAACCGTTTTCATTTTAGAAACATTCACATTAGCTATTGGTGATTATATCAATAGTTTCGTTTCTTATAGTTTAAGGTTAGAACCTTATGTTGGTGGTCATTGGGTTCGTGATTGGACAATTTTCTATTGGGCATGGGCAATTGCGTGGTCTCCGTTTGTAGGAGCCTTTGTCGCACGTGTGTCGAAGGGAAGAACAATCCGTGAATTTATTTTCGGAGTCATGATTGTACCGCCACTAATAGCCTGTTTATGGATTGCTGTCTTTGGTGGTACGGCACTGTGGAATGATTTAAATCAAGGAACACAGATCGCTCAAGCAGTAGACGCCGATTTAACACAGGCGTTATTCCAAACATTTGAGCATGTTCCATTTACACCGGTACTTAATGTCTTAGCCGTATTACTTATTTTTACATTCTTGATTACGTCGGCTGATTCAGCAACGTATATTTTATCGAGCATGACATCGTATGGAAGTTTAAATCCCCCACTTGTTGCAAAAATTGTTTGGGGTGTGCTCGTGTCAGCGATTGCTGCTGTCCTACTCTATGCAGGCGGTTTAGAGGCACTACAAACGGCATCACTCATCTCTGCATTACCATTTACGGCTATTTTGCTCATACTTATAATTGCGATTGTCAAATTACTAAAAAGAGAATTATTACCGATAAAGAAATCGGACTTACGACGTTTTAAACGTCTAGAAAAAGAAGCGAACAAAATGGATTAACATATTAAACAGCCTCATTTCATTATTGGAGTGAGGCTGTTTTTATCATATGTACTTGTATTCTTTTTTCTTAATAGTATGATAGGGGATTAGATAGTAGATTTATAACTATGAAAAATAAAGAACATCAAGAATAGGGGAAGAAGAAAGTGGTTGAGAGAAAGTTTGATCAGTTATTGGGGATTCGGACAGACGGAATCCGCGAATGGCGTGGCAATGTGCCGTATAATCGTTATGAACCGACACCATACGTCGCACTAGAAAAGCTGTTTCAAGCATATCGTTTAGAGGAAGATGATGAAGTCGTTGATTTCGGTTGTGGGCGTGGGCGTGTTTCATTTTATATTCATCACCGTTTTCAGGTTCCTGTGACAGGTGTTGAAAATAATGATAAAACATTTGAAGAAGCACTGGATAATGAAGCATCTTATCGACGTGGTCGCGAACATATCATGGCACCACTCGATTTGGAGTATGGACTTGCAGAAATGTATGAAATTGAAGAGACGGAAAACTGTTTCTACTTTTTCAATCCTTTTTCTGTAAAAATATTTCAGAAAGTTGTCCACAATATCATGACATCACTTAAAAGACATGATCGCCCTATGGACCTCATTCTCTATTATCCGTTACCAGAGTATAAGCAGTTTCTAAAACAAAAGACACCTTTCCGCCTGATTAATAAAGTTCGTGTACCTGAGGCGAATCACGGCAAACGTGGTAAATTTAAGATATATCGATACGCGTAAAAGGAGCTACCAAGTACCCCACTTACCTTGAGTACCATCTATTAACGATGGAATAGTATATAGTGTATGGGGTATTTCATTCTATGCTGAAAAGGAAGTTTAGAGGAGGCTAGGAGAGTGAAACAAGATCAAAACTATGAAAAACATGTCCGTTATGACCCTGTCCAGCATTTCGTATGGTTACCCGTTAGTTTACTCACGATTATTTTAACGGTTGTATTTACTGTTCAGTCAGTCCGTGCTGGAGAGATGACCGTGTCTGTGTTCATTTTAATCGGACTTGTCATCATGTCATTTCTAGCTGGTTTTCTGGCAAGGCGTAATCCACTGAAAACACAAGATCGCATCATCCGCTTAGAAGAGCAAATGCGCTACTACATGATAACAGGAAAACGAATCGATTCCCGTTTAACAGTACAACAATTAATCGCCCTACGCTTTGCATCAGATGAAGAATTTGCTGACTTAGCTAATCGCGCAGCAGAGATGAATATGAGTCCCAATGACATAAAAAAAGAAATCAAAAAGTGGCGACCTGATTTACACCGCGTCTAATCAATCGCCCATTTCGCTAGTAATGGAATGGGCATCTATCATTTTTTGAAACTTTTTACCATCCATTGACGTACACGTGGTATAAAGGATTTGGAGGAATCTTAAGTGACATTATTAGCTGTTCAACCATATGCCAAAGTTCAACGCGATGTATCGAGTGTCAAACAAGTTCAACGGGAAGAAATGCGCGAAATCCGTTTATATACTGACCGTATTGAAACGAAACATCACACATTTCCGATTCAAGATGTGTTAGACATGTCCTATTACGCATTAGGCAATAAAGGTGGCCTCCTTTATTTACATACCATTAGAGGGGTTTATTCGTATCATGTCTATCAAACACCACAAGCATTTATCGACTCCTTTAAAACACATCAAGATAGCCTCTAAGAGACAGGCTTATCGCTCTTCTAATTGATTAAGTTGCACATCAAACTCTTCAGTCGGATCATCCAGTAGATACACCCTTGCGATATCATTTGATTCATGAACATGCTGGATATAGACACGTTTTCCTTGATATGTGACATGTTTTAGATCTGGCGACTCTGAAATTTCAATGGCTCGATTCCGGTTCATTTTAACATCTCCTTGTTTTAAAATTAGATATCATTCAATAACTGTTCTTTTTCAGTTTATGCAGTTGTCATATTAGTATTCAGTTACAATAACTTCTTACTCGAGTAATGATGAACAAATATGAATATCATATTATAAGTGACGTTAAAAGTATATCGCTCATGATGTTGTTTTTTAGTAAATCTTATATTTTACATTTAATATCACTTTCTTTGTCTATCATATTCGTCTTCATTTGCCTAACTTAAGCTTAACTTTGGTATTAATTTGTTCTATAATGTCTATCGTTAGGAATTATATGAGTCGAGTTGATTGTAGAATTAAAGGAGAAGTGGTATGTCCATTCACTTATTTTCTGTTTTTACTTCATTAGCGGTGTTTTTATTGTTATCAAGTGCTTTAGCAACACCGTGGATTATATATCAATATCGTAAACATGGTTATTTTAACTTCTGGCGTTCATTCGTTTTAGTCAGTTTTTTATTTTATTTAATGACTGCTTACTTTTTAGTTGTTTTACCAATACCAGATGTGCGCAACAATTGTGCAGATATGGCAAATACTGTATATTCACAACTTAAGCCGTTTCAATTTATCCATGATATTGAACGTGAAACAGGTATCATTTGGAGTTCCTTAGCGAGTTATCATGTTTTGTTACGAGCACCAAGTGTTTATCAAGTGGTGTTTAACATTCTTTTGTTACTACCGCTAGGCGTGTATTTAAGATATTATTTTGTGAAGAAAAGTAAATGGTTTTATGCTGTAATGATTGGTTTTCTTGTTTCCTTATTTTTTGAAATCACACAGAGAACGGCTTTATTTGGCTACTTTGAATGTCCATACCGTTTATTTGATGTAGATGATTTAATAATGAACACATTAGGAGCAACAATAGGTTTCTTTATAGCGCCGATGATTCTATTCTTTATTCCGTCAAAAAGTAGAATTCGTGAAGTGGATATTAAACATCAGAGTGATAAGCACGCCACATATGGCATACAAGTGATAGAATTATTTATTAATATTTCTATTAGTAAATTTGTAACGGGATTGTTTACTACTAATGATGGACCAGCATTAATAAGTATAATCGTATTTAGCTTAATGCTTTTATTAACAATGGTTGTTATACCACTGTTTTCCAACGGCTTTACTATTGGTGGATTAATCTTACGTGTTCGGATAAAACAAAAGCCTAAATTATTTTCGTCTTTAATGAATCGGTATCTAATTATAGTATTACCGTATTTATATAGTCAGTTAGCAAATAGTATTTTACAGTATCCGAGTGAAGATGTGTTGGTTATTTTGCTAGGTATTCTTTTAGTACTTAGCTCGTTCCTTATTTGGTTTATTCTATTCCTTCATATTATAGTAAAGTGGTATAAAAAAGCAGCTCGTCCTTTCTTTAATGATTATGCAAATATAGAAATGGAAAGAGTTAATAAATAGAAGGTTAAATATAATATGACGAAATAAAGTTCTAGAAAAGCCCATTTTATAGAGAAAATGGGCTTTTCTAATGAAATATAAGGTTTAATAATATTTTTATATATATGATACAATGGTTCTGCCATCACTTTTATTTTTATATAAGTCTAACTATTACAAAAACAGCGGGAGGAAATTATGTGAGAGCAATCCTTGTTGATGATGAGCAATTGGCTTTGGATTTTATGGAAATTCAACTCGGAAAAATAGAGAACATAGATATCTTAGGGAAATATACGAATCCATTGGAAGCCATGGATCAGATTGTTAATCAAGAAGTCGATATTGTTTTTTTAGATATTCATCTGCCAGAGATAAATGGTATCGAATTAGCAGAAAAAATATTAGAAGAAAAACCTGAACAAACAATTGTTTTTGTTACAGCTTATGATGAATATGCTATAAAGGCTTTTGAACTTAATGCTATAGATTATTTAATGAAGCCCGTTCAATTAGAACGATTAAAAGAAACGATAAGACGGGTGGAAAGGAGACAACAACCATCTACCAGAACTCTTACAACACTTTCTATTCGTGTTCTTGGTGATTTTGCTATTGAAATAAACGGAGACAAAAGTGAAACGATAACGTGGCGCACAAAAAAAGCAGAGGAATTGTTTCTATACTTACTACATCATAAAGACAAGCTAGTCAGAAAAACAACATTAATCGATTTACTTTGGCAAGATGTTGAGCTTGAGCGTGCGAATTCGTTATTATATACAACTATTTATTATGTTCGAAAAACGTTGAGCCCCTATCATAATCATATAAGAGTAAAAAATTCTTCAGATGGTTATGTGCTTGAAACTAAAAATGTTGTATTAGATGTAGAAAAATGGGAAAAGGAGCTGGCGACACTTCCTGCTATTAATGAGATGACGATTGACCGTTATACAAATGTTATGAAGCAATATAAAGGACCATACTTACAGGATTATAATTATTTGTGGGCAGAAGCAGACCAATATCGGTTAGAACAGCAATGGTTGATAACCGCTTTAGAAATAGCCAACTCTTACCATTATAGTAAAAACATGTCAAAAGCAAAATTTTGGTATAACCAAATAAGTGAACACCGTCCAGATGTAGAAGAGGCTCATCTTGCACTAATGAAAATCTATGCAAAGGAAGAACATACAGTTCTTGTCCATCAGCAATACAACTTGTTGAAAGATTATTTAAGTAAAGAGTTTGGTGTAACACCAAACGCTGATATATCAAATTGGTATGATAATTGGAAGAAGGAAAAGACGTAAAACAAGAAGTGAATGTGATACTTCTTGTTTTTTTTGTTGTTGATTACACAATATATTTCTCCTTTTAACTAATAAACATCGTAGCATTAATAACACTATGAACGTGTTTATAAATTGTTTAGTTCTTAACATTATGATATAGAATGGAAAAATTATTTATAGAGTAGCTCCATTATTAGAAAGTATGTGCACATCATTAATAAATGGGGATGTAAGTATAAAAAAACTAAACAAAAGAAGGGAGAAATATAGTGTGAAACAACGAAGCATAAGGAAATTTCAAGCATTAGCTATGATATTTCTATTACTAATGAGCACAGTTACTTCACCGGTGATGATTCTCGCCGAAGGAACAATGGAACATCAGCAAGTCGTCGCTGATGAAGAAGCGGAGGAATCTAAACTAGGAAACGAAGAAATAGAAGTGCAAGAGGAATCTTCTGAAGATCTATCAGAAAGTGACTTATCGCCTGATGAGAGTGTTTCAAATGGCGTTGAAGAAAAAGTAGAAACAGAGAAATCAAACGAGTCTATATCTGAAGATAAAATTGATATTCAGAATAAACAAGAAGAAAAACAAGACATAATAGATAACGTAGAGAAAGAAGAAAAACAAACATTAAAGACAAAAGAGAAGCATGAAAAGAATCAGTTGAAAGAAGTCAATAGGGAAAACGACGAGGAAAGAGAAGTAAAAGAAGCTGTCGAAATAAAGGAAAATATCATTACAGATGTCAAGCTGAAACAAAAGTTAGATGATGGAACTGAACAAGAATTGTTGCCGGGAACAGAAATTATTGTTGAGTATCCATATAATGAATTTCAAGTAGAGATATTATATGAATTTGCACTTCCGGCTGATCATTCTTATGGAGCAGGGTCAACATATACAATTAATATTCCAGATATGTTTACCGTACAGCCAAATCCTGAACCTACTGAGTTAACATCACCAGACGGGACAGTTTTTGGTCATTTTATCCTAACTAAAAATGGCAAAATTGTTATAACATTTAATGAGAATATCGTAGGAAGAAAAGATATATCAGGACATATTAAAGCAGAGTCAAATTTTGATAAACATTACACAGGTCCTGCAGAAGGAGAAACACTTCGTTTCCCTGTTTCCGGAGAGGAATCTATTGATTTTCCAGTTAAGTTTATTCCAAGTGGCTCATCAATAGACAAGCAAGGAATGCCGAATAAAGTTTATAACACAGAAACGATTACGTGGACAGTAGATTTTAATAAAAATTTAAATACTATTGAAGATGCGACCCTTGAAGATGTAACTAAAGGAAATCACGCATTTAAAGAAGGCTCACTAAGAGTTTTCAAACTTCATATTAATGCAGATGGAACGATTGATGAAAGTAAGACGGTGGAAATGGAAAATCATGGATTCGGCGAGGAGTTTCCACTCCATATGGGAGAAATAGATTCTGCATATCGTGTTATCTATGAAACAGAGATACCGAAAACTGATAAAGGTGAAGTATATGAAAACGACGCGACATTGAGCGGGAGTAATATTGACCCAGCTAACGCAAGTGCAACCGTTTCTGTAAAGCGTGGTAAACCACTTGATAAGAAATCAGTTGATTATAATAATGTTTCACAGACGATTAAGTGGGAAGTAAAATATAACTATGATGAAAAAGATATTCCGCAGAACAAAGCGAAATTAAAAGACATATTTGGAAAAAACCAAGAATTTGTGGAAGGTAGCTTAACGGTTGTAGAGGTAGAAATTGATTCGAAAACCGGTGAAGAAATTAATACGATAGAAGTTAGTTCTGATAAATATACAGTGACACATACTGATAACGGTTTTGATTTTCAGTTTAATGAGAAAGTAGATAAAGGGTATAAAATAATTTATCAAACAAGAGCGACTGAACGAGTTAATGCAGATGGAAATGTAACTAATACAATTTCAGACGAATACGAAAATGTTATTAAGGGTGGACAGTTTATCAGTCAAGGTATTTTTATTAAATCACATGATGGAAAGCCTGATTATAATAAAAAAGAGACGAGCTGGACAATCTTAATTAACAGAGACGAACAACAGATGAAAGATGTTGCGTTCTTTGATACATTACCTAAAGGATTTTCACCGAAAAATTTACATGTCACTCATGACGGGATTGATTGGGAAGAAGGTAAGCATTACTCATATCATTACGATGAAGATAGTCGAAAAATAGAAATTGAATTTAATCAAGAGTTAACAAAAAGAGTTTATATCACATATGTAACAGAAATCGATTATGACAAAGTGGATTCAAAAGGTGTCAAATTTACGAATAAAGCTCAATTAGAATGGATTCCAGAAAATGAAACAATAAAAATCACCAAAGAGGGAACTGCAGAGTTTGATCCAGATAGTTTTACGAAAGCAAACGGATTTAAAAAAGGTAAATACAATCCTGTCACAAAAGAAATTACATGGACTATTGGCGTGAACTATAATAAAGCAACACTTGAAGATGTCGTCGTCGAAGACTTTATTACAGGGGATCAGAACTTTGATATAAATAATGTTAAAGTATATGACATGATATTGACAGGAACAGCAAATGGATTTAAAAAAGGTGAAGAAATCAAAGGTGTTGATATTAAAGAAATAGTTGGAATAAATGATGAGCCGGGTTTTAAAGTAGTACTTGGTGACATTGCGACACCTTATGTCATTGAATATACAACAGATTTGAATGAAAAATTAGTAGATGAAAAGTATGATAATATAGCGACAGTAAAGAGTAAGAATCAAGAAGATAATGAATTAAAAGCTACCGTAAAGCCAACACATGGTGGTGAATATACAAAGAAAAACGCAGAACAAGATAGTGATAACCCACGTATTGTCCATTGGAACGTTAATCTTAACTTTACACAGTCAACGGTATCAAATCTATCATTAACGGATACGCCTAGTATTAATCAAAAGTTATTAAAAGATACAATCAAGATTTATGAGACAACTGTTACTGAAAAGGGTATTACAAAAAACCCTGAAAAATTACTAAATGAGGGCGAACATTATACCGTAACAATTGAAGAAAACGACGAAGGACAAGAAACATTTACAATCGATTTTATTGCCGACAAGATCGATCGTGCTTATGTCTTAGAGTATGATACTTATATATTGTATAAAGGTGATGGTGATATATCTAATGAAGCTCGATTCAATGCTGAGGAAACAAAGGATTTAGAGACTGATCATTCCTTTACACAAAAGATTGAACTGAGCAATGTAAGTGGTGGAATTAACGGAGAAGTAGGCAGCTTACAAGTTAAAAAAGTTGATTATGATGACAAGTCTGTCACTTTAGAAGGTGCGATTTTCGAACTTTATGACGAAACAGGTGAAGTATTACTAAAAACGGCTACTACAAATGAAGAAGGAATAGCTACTTTTAAAAATCTTTTATATACAAATTATATTTTAAAAGAGGAGTCAGCACCTGAAGGATATGTTGTCGGTATCAAAGACGAACAAGTCGTAAAAGTAAACGAAAAAATAACACAATTAGAAGTGAAAAATAAAAAGATTAAACGCCACGTTCAGTTGAAAAAAATCGATGGTACAGATGACATACCATTAACAGGCGTTGTGTTCCAATTGTATAAAGATGACATCTTGCACAGTGAACATACGACGGATAAAGATGGTGCTATCATAGTAGAAGATCTCGAGCCTGGAAATTATTATTTCTTGGAAAAGACACCGCAAGAGTATTATCAAAAAAATGAAAACAAATATGATTTTTCTATTGAAGACAAACAAACAGAAATAGATAAAATCACTGTTGAAAATGAATTAATTCCAGGTAAAGTTACAATTAAAAAAGTTGACTTTGATCATACGGATCAACCTTTATCGGGAGCTGTTTTTCATATTATTAATGAAGCAAAGCAATTAGTTGATGTTATCACAACGGATGAAAAGGGCGAAGCAACATCAAAAGATTTACGTCCTGGTAACTATATACTTAAAGAAATACAAGCACCATATGGTTATAAACTTTCTTCTAAAGCAAAAGATGGTATAGAATTTACAATTAATCGAAGTGAAAAAGTTGAAACGCTTGCACTAGATACGATTACAAACGAAGTAAAAACAGCAAAAATCAAAGTAGTCAAAATGGATGCTATTCACCCTTCGAAAAAATTAGCAGAGTCTAAATTTAAGTTAACAGATGAAGATGGTAATGAAATCGAAACCGGAATAACGAATAATAGGGGTGAAATTCAGTTTGAAACTGAATTAAAACCAGGTACTTATTATGTAGAAGAAATAGAAGCACCTGAAGGATATATTAAAAAAGATGAGAAAATAATAATAGAAATTTCACTAGATGATGTACATGAAGGTAAGATTGTAACAAAAGAGATAAAAAATGATCCGTTTGCAGAAGTTATCTTGCAAAAACAAGATTCAGAAACAGCCTATCATAGGTTAGCAGGTGCTATATTTAACGTTATTGATGCGACAAGTCAAGAACCGATTGCTGGCTTTACGAACTTAAAAACAAATCAAGAAGGTAAAATAAGTATTACAGGTTTACCGGCTGGTACGTATAAGCTTAAAGAAATAGAGCCACCACACGGGTATAAGATTCAAGGTGACGGTTTAACGGAGTCTTTCACTGTTTCAGAAACAGTAGAAACGACACAATCCATTTCTGTTGGTCCTATTCATAACGATATAGTCAAAGGTTCAGTTGAATTAACTAAAATTGATGGCGATACAGACAAACCTTTAGAAGGTGTAGAATTTACTTTAGAACCGATTGAGCTAAAAAATGATGGAACATATGAAAAAACAACACATAAAACAGATGAGAATGGTCACATTTTTGTTGACAATTTACGTCCTGGAAAATATAAATTTAAGGAAGTAGCTCCTTTACCAGGGTATCAGCCATATTGGGGGACAATCGAGTTTGAAATTGAACTTGGTCCTAATAAGGTAGTAAATGTTCCAAATGTGAAAAATTATAAGCTCGTTGATATACCGGTAACTAAAAAATGGAATGATCAAAGTAACATTGATAAGAGACCTGCTCATATTGAGCTACAGCTCTATCGTAGCGATAATAAGCAACAACCCTATAAGATAGAAAAGATAAGTGCTGAAGACAATTGGTCACATATTTTTACAGAGTTAGATGCTGTAGATAAACAGGGGAATAAATACGAATACACTGTACAAGAAGCACCTATTGAAGGATATAAACTAGAAAGTATAACCGGTCATGCTAAAGACGGCTTTGAAATAATTAACGTACTAACAACTACAATCGAAGTTGAGAAGTATTGGGAAGATGATCATAATGCACTGAAAGATCGTCCATCTGAAATCACTGTTGAATTATATCAAGATGAACAACTTCTAAAAACCGACAAGATTAAAGCTATCAATGATTGGACACATGAATTTATTAATTTACCAATCTATGATGTAGATGGCGATAAATATAAGTATACAGTAAAAGAAAAAGATATTTCTGGTTACAAGCAGAAGAATTTTGAAACAACAGATAACGGTTTTAAAATCACAAATGTTCGTACAGGTGAAAAAGATATTAAAGTAACGAAAACATGGAAAGATGAAGAAAATACAGCTCAACGTCCAAATAGTATTTCAATAGAGCTTTATCAAAAGCTTCATGATGAAAAAGATTTTCCAGAAAAGTCATTCAAAGATAAGGTTATCAAACCAGATCAGAACGGTAATTGGGAGCATGTATTTACGGATTTACCAGCATTCGATGAAAATGGGAAAGCCTATAAATATAAGATTGTAGAACAGCCTGTACCTGGTTATAAATCGACCATTACTTCTAATGGTGATGAAGTTAAAATTACAAACGTTCGAACAGGTTTGACAACGGTAGAAGGTAAGAAAACATGGAAGGATGATCATAATCCGGACCGTCCTGAAGAAATAGAAGTCATGCTTGAGCGAAACGATGGAGAAACATTTACAAAAAAGGTAACGGCTGAAGATGACTGGAAATACTCTTTTACTGACCTTCCAAAGTATGATGAAGAAGGAATACCTTATGTTTATAAAGTAAAAGAGAACAATGTGCCAAAGGGATATCAGTCAACTGTAGATGGAAATGACATCATTAATACACGTATTGGTACGACTGATATTAAAGTTGTAAAAGAATGGTTAGATGATCATATTGCAGACAGGCCAGATGAGATAACTGTAAATCTTCTTCAAAATGGCCGTCCTGTAGATGCAGCTACTATTTACGCAAAAGAAGGCAAATGGGAATATATATTCAAGGACCTACCTAAATATGATGAAAATGGAAAAGCCTATGCATACAATATTGAAGAAGAACCAGTTAAAGGTTATAAGACGAAATCAATAGAAACAACTGAAAATGGAGATTATAAGATTACAAATGTCCGTAGTGAAAAGACGGAAATCGACATAACTAAAGAATGGCTTGATACACCTGAAACTGAAAGTCGTCCTGAAAGTATTACAGTCCAATTATTCCAAAAAGACGCTGAACAGAATAAACTAGTCGATACAGTGATTATTGAGCCAGATACGAAGGATGTTTGGCAACATACATTTACAGACTTAGAAAAGTATGATGAAGAGGGTAACATTATTAAATATATTGTTAAAGAACGAAATGTACCTGGTTATCAACCGATCGTTAAAGCAGTAGGTGATAAGCGTCCTGATCATATAACGGTTGAACTTTTTAGAAGTGACAACGAACAAAAAGCATATCGTACAGCTGTGATTAGAGCTACTGATGACTGGAAATATACTTTCGATCATTTAGAAATGTATGATGAGGAAGGATTACCATACTCTTATGAAGTGAAAGAGCTACCAGTTGCCGGTTATAAAACAAAGCAAGAGGAAACATCTAATGGTGTAAAAATCACGAATATCCGTGAAGATAAAACGTCTGTTGAAGTGACTAAGCAATGGAATGACAATAACAAAACAGATCGTCGTCCGGAAAAAGTCGAAGTCGAATTATATCGTAGTGACAATAAAAATGTTCCGATTAAAACAGCTGAAATCAATGTAAATAAAGACGGTGAATGGAAGCATATCTTTACAGACTTGGATGCATTTGACAAAGATGGCGTTGCTTATGAATATACAGTTAAAGAGAAGTCAGTTGATGGATATGAACTTGAAAGCATAACTGGTGATATGGAGAACGGCTTCGTCATAACAAACGTTCTAATGACATCTATTGAAGTAGAAAAAGAATGGAAAGATGAAAATTCCAAAGATCGTCCAGATTTTGTTGTTGTTGAGCTGTATCGTAACAATGAATATGTGACGGAAGCTAAAGTAGGGGCATTACAAGATTGGAAACACATATTTGAAAATATTGTCGCATTCGACGAAGAAGGAGCGGCTTATACGTATACCGTCAAAGAAAAAAATATAGATGGAAACTATAAGTTAAAAGGGATTACAGGAAATGCCGAAGATGGTTTTGTTATGACTAATGTTCGTACAGGTACGGTAGTGGTAGAGGGAACAAAAATATGGAAAGATGACAATCCACAAGATCGACCTGGCTCTATCAAGATAAACTTACTTCAAAACGGTGTCGTTGTTGACACGCAAGTAGTCACGGCTGAAGACGATTGGACCTACAGCTTCACAGACTTAGATAAGTATGATGAAGAAGGTGTCGTTTACGAGTATACGGTTAAAGAACATGATGTTCCAGGTTATAAATCTGATGTTGACGGATTTGATATCACAAATACGCGTTCAGAGAAGAAATCAATTGAAGTTACAAAAGGTTGGTTGGATAGTGAATCAACTAAACGTCCAGATACGATAATCGTTCATCTGTTACAAAATGGTGAAATCATTGAGACAGTCAAGTTAACAAAAGACGAAGGTTGGTCATATACTTTCGAAGATCTGGAAGCATATGATAAAAATGGTATGGCTTATGAGTATACGGTTGAAGAACAGTCAATCGAAGGTTACGATACAATAATTGATGGATTCGACATAACAAACCTTCGTGTAGGAAAGACAGAAGTATCAGGTACGAAAACATGGCTAGACGATAATTCAGAGACTCGTCCGGAATCTATTACAGTGAAACTCTTACAAAATGGTAAGGAGATAGACTCTCAAGAAGTGACAGCAGATGATGATTGGGAGTACAGTTTTACTGATTTAGATGAATTCGATGAGAACGGCGTAGCTTACAAGTACGCAGTCGAAGAAGAAACAGTCAAAGGATATGAAACAATAATTGACGGCTATGATTTAACGAACGTCCGAGCAGGTAAAACAGAAGTATCTGGAATGAAGACTTGGAAGGATGGAAATTCTAAAGATCGTCCAGAATCAATCACAGTGAAACTTCTACAAAATGATGAGGAAATTGATTCTCAAAAAGTCACAGCTGAAAATAATTGGGAATACATTTTCACCGATTTAGAAGCATTCGATGAAAGCGGAGTCGCTTACACGTATTCAATTAAAGAAGAATCCGTTAAAGGATATGAAACGACAATTGATGGTTATAATTTAACAAACTTACGTGTAGGCAAGACAGAAGTATCAGGTACGAAAACATGGAAGGATGAGGATTCAAAAGACCGTCCGGAATCCATTACTGTAAATCTTCTCCAAAATGGAAAGAAAATAGACTCTCAAGAAGTAACATCGAAAGATAACTGGCTATATCAATTCACCGATTTAGAAGCATATGATGAAAACGGTGTTCCTTATGAGTACACGGTTGAAGAAGAATCGGTTGATGGTTATGAAACAATAATCGATGGATTCGACATTACAAATATTCGAGTAGGTTTAATAGATGTCTCAGGTACAAAAACATGGAAAAACGATACACTTGCAGATCGTCCAACATCAATTACCGTTAACTTATTAGCAAATGGTAAACTAGTAGACAGCTTAGAAGTGACGGCTGAGATGAATTGGCAGTATAATTTCTCACGTTTACCTGCATATGACCATGAAGGAAAAACAATAGAATATACTGTCGAAGAAGTTGAAGTGCCAGGTTATACATCTGAAATCAATGGATTTGACATTACAAATACACTGATTCCTATCGAACCTAATGAGCCAGGAAAACATGAAGATGTAAACAAAGAAAATCAGAAGAAACCGGAAGAAGAAGTAAAAACAGCAGAAGACAATAAAACGGGTACACAATTACCTAAAACAGCAACAAATATGTATAACTTAATATTTGTAGGAACGTTAATTATTGTCATTGGTATTGTGTTAGCTTTAGTAAGAAGACGCAAAATAAATGAATAATATCGTGATTCGATTGTTACAAGATAAGAGTCTCTATTCTGAGACTCTTATCATTTTTTAATAGCGCTATACACTTACAGGTATTAGTGCCTTCGAAAGAGGTTTTCTACAAATAATAAACAAAATCTCATTTTTGTTTATTATTTGTAGAGAATAGTTTCGTATAATTATAATGCTCAATTTAAAAGCTCCATATTAAAAATTTCAGAAGGGATAGATTATGTGCGTAATAAGAGAATATTTACAGTAACGTTAACATTCCTTCTATTATTTAATAGTCTCGTACCGCCGTTAATGATCTTTGCCGAACAATTAGATTTAAATAAACCAACAATCACTGAAGATATAGAAATAATTCAGAAGAAGATTAGTTCTTTAGGTGCTGAAATAGAAGAGAAAAAGAGAAAACTCGAATCAAAAGAACAGACAGAATTTCTTCAAGAAGAAAAAGTTCCTTCAAAGGAGCAGCACCCAGAGCCAAACGAATCTAAGATAATAGAAGAACGAAGTAAAAGTCAGATAGAAAAAGACAAGTCTAAAGAACAAGAATCGATAGAGAAATCTCTTATTATAAAAGAGAATATCATTAAAAATGTAGAACTTACTTTAGCAAATGGAGATACATTACCAGAAAGAATGCCACATCCAAGTGAAAGAATTTTAAATTTATCAATTAAGTATGAATTCAAATTGCCAAAAAACCACAAATATGGTGCTGGTGCGACATACACTTTTAATTTACCGGATGCTTTCCAAATGCATCATCAAATAAATGGCGATTTGATAAACGGTACGGGAACCACTTTCGGTCAATATAAATTATTTACAGACGGCACCGTAACAATGACATTTAATAAAGAAATAGAAAAAGTCGATAACGTTTCCGGATTTATTAACATTCAGACAGAGATTAGGGAAGATTTAAGTGGTAGCACAAGTCAAGTAATTGAATTTCCAATTCATGATAACAAAACAGTGACGTATCCCATTCAATTTGAACCGAAGAAAGGATTAGCGATTGAAAAGAATGGGACACCGGATAAATCGTACAATGCTCAAACGATTACATGGGAACTCGATATAAATAAAAACTTACAACCAATCAAAAGTGCTGAATTGCATGATTCAATAGGGAGAAAACAAAACCTTGTAGCTGATTCTATAACGATTTACGAACTCGATGTTCAATTAGATGGTTCTGTTAAATTAGGAAAGCAAGTTACGGATTCTTTAAACAAATCATTTCCATTATTATTTGGTGATATAGATCAAGCATATCGTGTTGTGTTTGAAACGATGATAACGGATGAGACTAATAAAGAGTACCATAATGAAGCAACGTTGACAGGACAAAACATAGAAGCTGTGTCAACAAAAGCAACTGTTTCTGTAAAGCGTGGGGAACCTTTAAAAAAACATGTCGTGAACTATAACACGACAAATCAGACGATAACGTGGGAAGTAAAATACAACTATAATGAACAGTTCATTGAACAAGACAAAGCGTTTCTAGTGAATACATTTGATGATGAGCAGGCATTGGTTGCTAATAGTGTAAAGGTCGAAGAAGTCGAAATAAAAGAAGATGGTTCAGAAGGGAAATCTGGTCATTTTTCTAACTTTGATACGAATGTAGAAGAAAATATGTTGACACTTCGCTTTAAGCAAGATATTAACCAAGCGTATAAGGTAACATATCAAACGAAAATGACGAATCGCGTTGAAGAAAATAGATATGTCACAAACTGTGTGAAAGACGGAAATGGTCATGAAGAAAATGCTAGACAATGGATGACACAACAAGTGTTTAATAAGTATCACCTCTACAATTCAACGAACTATAAGGACAAAACGACAAAATGGGGCATTTACATTAATAGAGATGCTAAATCAATGCGACATGTCGTTATGACGGATGTTTTGCCAAAAGGATTAATATTAGAGGACTATACGGTATTGTACGATGGGAAAAGGTTGGGTGAAAATAATTATGTGTTTAAATATGACCGACAGACTGGTGAGATACGTGTTCAATTTGTTGGTCATTTAAACACAGTAACAAAACCAATTTATATTGAGTATACGACTTCATTTAATTTTAATCAGGTGATGGAAGGGCGTACCTCTTTCTTAAATAAAGCGACGTTGACATGGAGAGATACATCAGGTAAAGACAAGACTTTGCAAGATAGCGCCTTATTTACTCCTAATCGATATACACAAGAAAATGGTTTTAAAAAAGGTTTTTACAATGCAGAAAGCAAAGAAATCACATGGGAAGTTGGTGTAAATTACAATAATCACGAACTGACACAAGCAGCGATTGAAAACGTCATTCAACCTCAGCAAAATATAAACCTAGATTCGATCGAAGTGTATAAAGTTGATATAACACCATCAGGTCAATGGATAAAAAACAATAAGCCGTTAAAACTTAATCAAGATTATGAAGTAGATTTAATCAGTGATTCAAGTTTTAAAGTGGAACTAGGTGAAATAAATGAACCGTATATTATTGTTTATCGTACACATCTAGAAGGACAAAAAATCGTTCCGTATTATCAGAACAGATCTATTTTGAAAAATGGAGAAGTGAAGTTATCTGAATCACAAGCATTAGCTTCCATTCCAAATGGCGGAAAGTATACTTTAAAAGAAGCTACACAAAATAAAGATAATCCAAGAGTATTGAATTGGAAAGTCTCAATTAATCCAACGCAGTCAACACTCTCAAAAGTTCTATTAACAGATCAGCCGAGTGTGAACCAAATGGTATTAAAGGACTCCTTTCAACTGTTTGATACGATCGTTGATAAAAATGGTAATATCTCGAAAAATACGGCCCAATCTTTAATTAAGGGTAAAGATTATCAAGTTATCTTTAAAAAGAACGAACAAGGACAAGACTATTTCGAACTCATATTTGAAGAGAAAATAAACCGACCATATATTTTGGAGTATGACACGTATATAATGGCAGGGAATAACGAATATGTTTATAATAAGGCTTCTCTAGCCGCCCATGAATTAACCGATGAAGAAACAACGACAGAGCATCGCCACCGCATCAAATTAACAGATTCAGATGGTGGAATCGAGAGTCGTATCGGACATCTTGATATAACGAAAGTCGATGCACGAACGAAACGGCCTCTTAAAGGTGCTGAATTTACTCTCTTTGATCGTGAAGGTGAAATTAAAATCGGTTCGGTTAAGACAAATGATGAAGGAAAGGCCAGTTTTAAGCATCTTTTATTTGGGAGCTATATCATTAAAGAAACAGAAGCCCCAGAAGGCTATGTCCCTAATAAAGAACATAAAAAGATAACGCTTGATCAAGAGACTTATCAGCTAACGGTAGAAAATGAAAAAGTCATTCAAGCGATTGAATTTAAAAATATCGATGCAGAATCTAAGAAACCAATCGGTGGTGCAATATTTAACTTAGAACGAAAAGTCGATGGCCAATACGAATCAATCGCTCTATTAACGGCGAATCAAGACGGTATGATTTACAAAAATAACCTGAAGCCAGGCAAATATCGATTTCTTGAAAAACAAGCTGCGCCAGGCTATCAAACAAATAACAAACCAATCCCGTTCACCATTAAACATCATCAAACAAAGGCAACGCGAGTCATTTCAGAGAACCTGAAACTCGGATCCGTTGAATTAACGAAGTTTAATGCGGATGATAAAAGCGAAGTCCTTAAAGATGCAAAATTCAAGCTATTAGATGCAGATGGGACGGTCATACATGCGTCATTACGTACAAATGACGTGGGGAAAATAGTTGTATCTCATTTACAGCCTGGAATTTACCAATTTGTTGAAGTAAAGGCTCCGGATTATTTTATATTAGATCCGACACCGATTGAATTCGAAGTCAAAGCAAAAGAAACAGCCACAGTAAAAGTCAATGCACCGAACCATTTACTGACAGGAAAAGTTGTTTTAAATTTGGTAGATAAAGAAGATAATAGGATAAAATTACCGGGTGCCATCTATAAACTTGTTCAAGAAGATGGACAAGTGATTAAGAAACATTTACTAACAGACGAAAATGGACAAATTATCGTTAAGGACTTAAAACCAGGAAACTATGAACTGATTCAAATACAAGCACCTAAACATTATCAATCCAGTAAGGAAAAATATAAATTTACAATAGATAGAAACAAAACAGATAAGGATAAAAATACGGTAGAAATCAACGCAAAGAATAAACTTATTCCAGGTGCTGTTGAGGTTGTAAAGGTAGATAAAGCAAATCACAAATTAAAGTTACAAAGTGGTATATTTGAACTCCAAGATCAACAAGGTCACTTGATTAAAAAAGATTTAGTGACAGATCGTCATGGAAGATTGTTTATTACTAACTTAAGACCGGGAATATATCAACTCGTTGAAACAAAAGCTCCCTTTGGTTATCAATTAGATTCAGAGCCAATTCAGTTTGAAATTAATAAAAGTCAAAGGAAACCAACTGCTGTTATTGTAAAAAATGAGCTTATAACAGGCTCTGTTATGTTATCTCTCGTTGATAAGGGATATCACCACTTTAAATTAAAAGGAGCCGTGTTTGAGTTAAGAGATATTGACGGTCATCTTATTAAATCGGGCTTAACAACAGATCAAGATGGCGTGTTATTTGTAGAGGGCTTACACCCCGGAATATATCAATTGATTGAGGTGTTAGCTCCCTTTGGTTATCAATTAGACTCAACACCTATTCAGTTTGAAATTATTAAAGGACAAGTTAGCCCTCTAAAATTACGGGTTCAGAAGAGGCTAAGTAAAGAAGAACGTATTGATATACAAAACACCATTAAGTTACGTAAACAAAACAAAAGTGCACAAACAAATGATGAAAATCAACCTATAAAAGAACAAGATGTCATAACTAAGGATAAATTAAATGCTCATACACGATTTTCTGATTCACAAATATTAGATGTTAAAAAAGATAAAGATGTAAATCGAGAAAAATCAACTGATAATTTAGCAACAAAAAGCACCGATCATACAGAAGAGCAACAATCAATATTCGATGAAAGATCTATATCATATATATTGTTTAGCGGTTCTGTATTAATTATTTTAGCTGCTGTGTTCCTATATTTCAGAGTTAAATAAAAAACCTTAAGGATGTTAACATTCTTAAGGTTTTTTGTTAATTAGTAAAATTCATAGCATTTTATATTGGAAAATCTTAACAATTTAACGTAACAAGGTTATAATGAGAGAGAATATTAATCTAGTTTTCGGGGGCGGTTTTAGTGAGAGTAATGCTTGTAGATGATGAACAGTTAGCACTAGACTTCCTAAAACGGTATATTGAAAAGACACCTGAGTTTAATATTGAGATCGTCGGTACCTATACAAATCCTATCGCTGCTAAAAAGGCTATTCTTGAAAATGATATTGATGTTTTGTTTTTAGATATTCATTTACCGGAAATAAATGGAATTCAATTAGCTGACGAATTATTGGAGAAAAAACCAGAGCTAATTATTGTTTTTGTTACGGCATACAATGAATTTGCCGTTGAAGCTTTCGAGTTAAATGCCATTGATTACTTAGTTAAACCAGTGCAATTTGATCGTTTTAAAGAAACATTGGCTCGCTTAAATGAAAAAGTAGAATGGAAAGCACAACAATCTCAAATTATTCAAACTGAAGATAATTTACAAGTTAATTTACTCGGACATTTATCTTTTACATTACCTAGTCGTAAGAATGAAACGATTCATTTTAGGACAAAAAAAACACAAGAACTCTTTTTATATTTATTTCATCACCGTAATGAGCTAGTAAGTAAACATTTATTAATAGAACTACTTTGGGATGAATTAGAACCATCAAAGGCGTTTGCACAACTTTATACAGCGATTTATCATATAAGAAAGGCTCTAACACCTTATAATTATTATTTTCAGATAAAGAGTAAGACGGAAGGATATATTTTAAAGACTAAGAACATTACTTTAGATTATATAAACTGGGAAAATCGATTAAAACAACTTCTGGAATTAAATGAAAAAACAATAGACCAGTATCTAGAAGTAATGGAGTTATATACAGGATCATATTTACAAGATTATCATTATTGTTGGGCAGAGCCAGTAAGGTTTCATTATGAACAAGTGTGGATCAAATACGCATTAGAAATTGCTAGATATTATAATCTTAGATATGAATTAGAAGAAGCAAGAACTTGGTATTATAGTATTTGTCAACATAATTCATTGATTGATGAAGCCCATTTTGAATTAATGAAAATATATGCCAAACAAGAGAAACATGCATTAGTCCATCAACAATATCAAACATTTGAAAAAACGTTAAAGGCAGAATTAAATATCTCACCTGAAGACTATATTGTTGAATGGTATAAAAAATGGAGTATGAATTCATAACTCTATTGAATGTCAAAACCCCTGTTTAAGTCATTATTAGCGACTTAAACAGGGGTTTATTGTTTGTGAAATAATAAGAAAATATTAAATGTAGAGATTATGTATAGTCTGGATATTTATACTTCTATTTAAGTAACTTCAATCAGCAATAGTTTTTTAAATTAGACTACTTTATGTAAAGAAAATGTAAAGTTATGTCTAATATGCTAGAAATATACAAATATAATTAAAAAAGGGGGTCGTTAAATTGAGCAAAATGAGAAAGTTACCTTTAATATTTCTAATTATATTATTGACTTTCACTCAAGGGGTTCAACCATTTATGTTTGCTTCGGATAAGGAAATGGATAGCCAACCGAAATTAGATATTAATGTCGATCCTGAAGCAACAAATCACCATACAGTAGTCGCATTACTAACAGAAAACTCTATGGTAGATGAAGTACATATCAAATTACCAGTAAAGTCAACCTACGACCAAGAACAAACGTCAGAACTTAATCAACAAAACATAGACTTTCAATATGAGGAAAATAAACATTTACTAAAAGTAGCTTGGGAACCTGGTTCCCAAGAAAGTGAAATAAAATTCGTATTGATAGACTTAGAAACCGCAGAAAATAATATACAAGCCACAGGATTTATAGAAGATGAGAAGATTATAGAATTAGAAAAGACATTTCAAGTTAAATTAATAGAAGAAAATAATGAAACTGCTGTTGAAACGAATATTGAAGAATCTGAGCAGGTGACGGATAAACAAGTAACAGAAGAAAAAAATAATAACACATTCATTAATAAAGAAGATGAAGTTGAAGAGAAGAAAAAGACTGATAAAGAAAAGAAGGCAACCGATAAAAAGTTGGTAAAAGAGAATACCAGAGAAAGTACAACGACCCAAACTAAAAGAGCGATTCAATCTTTCGTAGGAGATTTAAATGTAGATATTGATATTTCTCCTTATAAGGAAGAAGTCGAGTCTGGAAAAACAGCGATGTACAACCTTGTATTTAAAACGACTGGTTCACAAAAAGAATATAACAACGCAAAAATTGTAGTAGATTTACCAATCAATGATTATACAGCGTTTAATCAAGATGTAAATGAATTAAAAATTGCAGGTGTAGTCCCAACTTATGATACAACGAATCATACATTAACGTACGAATTTGACAAATTAAAGACAGGTCAAACATATGATGTCATCATTAAAGTGGAGACGAAAAACGGGTACACACCGAATGGTACTAAATTAGAAGCAAAAGCCTCTTTTGAGTCAGATGAACGAGAAAAAGTACAAGGTGAAGCATTAGTAACAGTGATATCATCATCGGCAATTAGTGTGAATAAAATGTTTACAGGTGAAGTATGGAATGGTGTGGAAGGAGAATGGCAGAAAATAGCCCCATTTCCTGATCATATTACCAAATGGTTAATAGAAGTTGAGATTCCCAAGAATGATATAGGTCAGATGTATCTTAAAGAAGGAAGTAAGGTTGTTATTACAGATACGCTGCCAGATGGACTATCTTATGATTTATCATATGTTTGGGGTACTAATGATCTATCTTCACCTAGAGAAGAAGGGGATCAATTAATCTGGGAATTCGATGCACCTTCTTTGGAAGAGCAAGAAAGTACTGAAGGAAGTGTATTCACTCGAACAATTGAAGTATGGCTACGAGCCAATATGGATACTGAAAAAACTTATCAAAAAAATAAAGCAGAAGTGAAAGCAACATTTATAAATGATGTTAGCATCAGTGACGAGTCTGAAGATAGCATTTATATTTATGGAGCGAATGGAGATAGTAACTCAGATGGATTTCCATTAATACCACCTCATTTTGCACCAGCAAATGGAGAAGGACAAATGGGAGCTTCAGATGATTTCCTGCTAGAAGTTTATGACGATGCATGGTTAAAATTCGGACTAGGGATAGGAGCATTATATGAAGGTCAATATCATGATTTCGAAGAACTATCTTATTCATACACTATTGACCAAAATTTAATTCTGACGGGAATAACAACACCTGGTAAATGGAGATATTATCCTGATAGTGATTATTATCCACCGAATATAGATTTTAATGAATTGGAAAAGCTAGAGAAAAACCCTACATTCGATATTTATGCAAATGTAAACGGACAGGAAAAACGATTAGTTGAAAATGCGGAGTCTAGTAAATATTACAGCAGAGTAGATTTGAATTTGAATGAAGAAGATATCGTTACGAATATAGAATATAGATTTACCTACGCTCCAAAGGGTTTATTTGCAACAGTATTCGGTACTTTTGATTTTAGTGTAAAGAAAGGATATCTAGGACAGGTCGAAAACTATTTTACGATATCAGGCTACGGAGGGCATTATCAAAACCCGGAAGAATTCTATTATGATACACGAGATCAAAGTGACTTGAGTATACCCCCTTGGAGTTATCCTAGAAAAGTAACCATTATTGAAAAACCAGATAATGCATATCCAATAGCAACTGTAGGAGTTGCTTTACAGGACAATAATAATGGAGAAGTTATCTATGGTCCTAACCGAATGGAAGTAACATTCGATAATAGATCTACATCGGCTTATTCGATGCAGAAAGATTTAGAAGCTGTTGTTTTACTACCAATTGGAGTTAAGATAAGTGATACACCGAATGACGAGTATTCAAACGATAATGGTGGCACATATGAAGTCATTGATAATTATAATGAGACTGGTAGACAGCTCGTTAAATTTACATGGTCTGAGGAATACTTGCGTTATCAACAATCATTGAAAGCTTGGATTGATGTAGATATTATTGAAGGTCATGCTTCGTCTTTAAAATTTGATGTCTATGGTTTTTCGGGAGATAAAGAATTACGTGTTCCTTCCACGAATGGAACATCTATTACCGATACGATTTTACAAACAGATGAAGATGATTTAAATGGTGATGGTATAACAGATCAAACACGACTAAAGTCAGGAAACATTTACACAATTCGCGGAGAGTATAATTTACAAACAGAAAAATGGGTTAAAGGCGAGTTGGATGAAGATTGGACAGACTTTGGACAAACAGTGCCAGGTGGGACAATTGATTATAAATTAAACTTAACGAATACGACAGGAAAAGACATATCGACTATGACATTAATTGATGTGTTACCGTCTGTTGGTGATTTAGGCATAACAGATAACATTGCTAGAGGCAGTCAATTTACACCACTTATGACCGGTCCAATTCAATTACCGACTGAATGGAATGGAAAAGTAAGTGTCTATTACAGTACAGCGAAAAACCCAGAACGCGATGATTTAATAAAGAATACTAAATATCCGGAAACGACAACCCCTCTCTCTAATCCAGAAGGAGTGGAAGCTGCTAATTGGATGATCGAAGCAGATGTAGAGGATTGGAGTAAGGTACATTCATTTAAAATTGAGTTAAATGATGGGGAAACTTGGGTTAAAGGTGTGGATATGGATATTATATTTTCCATGGTAGCTCCAAATTGTGACGATGTGGACCCTTCATTACTTGATAAAGATGTCGATCCCGAAGCACGCGCTGCATGGAACTCTTTTGCTGTCGCAACTGATCATGGACAACCTGTTGAACCTGCACAAGTAGGGGTATATATGAATCAGTTAGGTTCAATTGAAGTAACTAAAGTAGATAAAGAGAGTAAGGAAGTTTTAGCAAATGCTGAGTTTGAACTTCGCAATGAAAAAGGAGAAGTCATTTCAACCGAAAAGACTGACTCGAAAGGTAAACTAACATTTGCTGATTTGAAAATAGGAAAATACCAACTAGTCGAGACGAACGCACCAGAAGGCTATCGATTGTTAACAAAACCAATAGATATAGAAATTACTTGTGAAAATCTGGATGTTCAAATTGAAGTGGAAAACTCTAAATCTGGTTGGGAATTACCTCGTACAGGTGGTATAGGAACAGCTTTATTTTATAGTTTGGGTGCACTTCTTATGTTAGGGGCTCTATTCTTAATGCTAAGACGAAAAAAACAAACTAAGCAAACGGAAGATTAACTTACACATATATCTTGTTTTAACGATTGAGGAGGTGATGCTAAAGCTTAGAAAGCTAGAAATATAGCATCACTATAAAAAGAAGTTTAATTAAGAGAGGGGAAATTAAATATGCAAATAGCTAAAAGAAAATCGCTTAATATTTTTTTAGCATTGACATTACTTGTATCACTCATATTACCAAATTTTGCTTTTGCTGAAGAAAACAAAAAGCCAATCATTAAAGGTGACAAAAACAATCCAACATTAACGATTCACAAATTTGAACAAGAACCAGGAGCAGATGAAGGTGAAGAAGGAACTGGACTTCCTGGACAAAATGCTAAAGGTGAACCAGTTGAAGGTGTTGAATTTACTTTAACACAAACACATAAGTACAATTCTGAAACAGATATATGGGAAGAAGTATCAGGTGGAAAAACAATTAAAAAACAAACAGGTGAAAACGGCCAAGTTGTTTTCACAAAAGGTGATGGATTAGAATTAGGTCGATATAAAGTAGAAGAAACAGACGGCCCTGATCACATTATCTTAAATCCAGAGTCATTTTACGTTGACGTTCCGATGACGAGTAAAGACGGAACATCATTGAACTATGATGTTCACATCTATCCAAAGAACGAAATTATTCGTGGAGATGCTGAACTCATTAAAAAAGGCGAAGACGGTAAGATTTTAGAAGATGTTGTTTTCGGTCTTTATGATGAAGATGGAAACGAAATCGAACAATTAACAACTAACTCAGAAGGAAAAGTTAGTGTAGAGAACTTAGACCAAGGAAAATATTATTTCCAAGAGATCAAAACAGTAGATGGTTATGCGATTAATACAGATAAAATATACTTTGAAGTTGTAGCAGGTGAACAAAACAAAGTAGAATGGACTACAATTGATGGTTTTGTTGATGAAAATGGCGTTGTAACAAACTATAAAAAGCCAGAGATTGAAAAAGATGTTGAAGAAAAAGAGCATCATGTTGTTGATCGTGATAAGGAATATGTATACAATATCACTGTTACAACTCCAGGAGATATTGAAAACTATAGTATTTTAGGAGTTACAGACGTTCTGGATGACCGTTTAGAGTTTATTACGGATGGTTCAATTGAAGAGGGTTGGACAGTAACAGGAACAACTAAAGACAATATTGAATTTACACAAAACGAACAAGAATTAGTATGGGAAGTAAAAGACTTAAGCTTATTACAACCTAACTCTGAAATTAAAATTACATTTACAGCGAAAATTAGACCAGATGCTAAAATAGACGTAGATGAGACAGGTATCGAAAACACAGCTCAACTGGATTTTAACAATGACAAGGGATCGTATACTAAACCAAATCCTAATGATCCGGAAGAACCACCAACACCACCAGAGGAGCCACCAACCACACCACCAGTAACTGTTGAACCAACTGAAGGTGGATTAAAGATAATTAAGGTAGATAAGTCAGATCATAACGTTAAACTCCAAGGTGCAGAGTTTAAGTTAACAACAGATAAAGAAGGAAATAATGTTGTTGATGCAACTGGAACGGTTGTTACAGTAAATGGTGAAGCTCATGAAGGTTTACTAGAAAACTTAGTAACGAATGAAAATGGTGAAATCGTCATTGAAGGTTTAACACCAGGAACATATTATTTACATGAAACAAAAGCACCAACATACACGGATGAGGATGGTACAGAAAAATCATACCGTCTCTTAACAAAATCGATTGAAGTAAAAGTTGAAAACAATAGCACTGAAAATAAAGGTGTTATTGTGGAAAACTCTAAATCTGGTTGGGAATTACCAACTACAGGTGGGATAGGAACTATTTTATTTACAATTATTGGTCTTGCATTAATGATGACAGCTTTTGTTCTTTACTTACGTCGTAGAAAAGAAGAACAAGTAGCATAAAGATAAATTGGGGAGAGAAGATTTTCTCCCCAATTTCTCATGTAAAAAAACAGAAGTTTATTTATGATAGGAAGGGAAAAAAAATGAAGAAATGGTTATTGATAATAATATTTTTTACTGGATTAGGTGTTTTTTCCTATCCTATAGTAAGTAATCTGTTATCTACCAAAGTTCATCAATCTGTTGTCGAAGAATATACAGAAACAGTAAAAGAAATGGACAAGGAAGAAATTGAAAATGAAAGAAAGAAGGCTGATAAACATAATGAAAAATTAGAAGATGCTCAGTTAGACTTCGTCGATCCGTTTTCAGAAGAGACAACCGAGGAGAGAAAAGCGGGAAATAAAAGCTACTATGATGCATTAAATATTGGACCAGCTATCGGTACACTTGAAATCCCCAAAATCAATACAAATCTTCCCATTTACCATGGATCAAGTGATGATGTCCTATCACAAGGAGTGGGGCACCTCGAGAATTCATCTTTACCAACAGGAAAGCCTGGAACACATAGTGTCCTAACAGCTCATAGAGGACTTCCAAGTTCTAAGCTATTTCGACATTTGGATGAAATGGAAGTAGGAGATGAGTTTTATGTTCAAGTACTAGATGAAACATATGCTTATCAAGTATTTGATGTTGAAATTGTATTGCCTCACCAAACGGAATGGCTTCAAATGTCAGAAGATGAAGAAATCGTTACATTACTCACTTGTGAACCGTATATGATTAATACGCATCGCATGTTAGTAAAAGGAAAACGTGTACCTTACAATCCAGCTGAAAAGGAAGCAGCCGAAGCTAGTGAATTACCTTGGTTGTATATTGTTGTTATCGCTATTGTTGTCTTATTAGTGCTTTTTATTTTATATCGCAGAAGGAAGAAGAAAGCGAGGATAAAGCATGAAGAAGTATAGGGGACTCATCATATTATTTGGGCTTGGTTTACTTATATTATTGTATCCACACATTGCTCAAATTGTAAATAATTATTTACAAAAGAATCAAGTCGCACAGTTTCAAAATGGATTAGCTGATTTATCAGAAGAAGAAATTAATGAATTGATGGCGAAAGCGCAACAATGTAATGAAGAAGTGTACTATAATATTGATGGTTTCCGTGACCCATTTGGTGATAATCAAGAGAAGTTAACGGCTTTTAATGAATGTTTAGGATTTGATGATGATGATATTTTTGGCGCGATTGAAATACCTAAGCTTAAACTCGTTATTCCAATCTATTTAGGATCTTCTGAGGAGGTTTTAAGTAAAGGAATCGGTCAAGTAGAAGGATCGTCACTTCCACTAGGTGGAGAAAGTACGCACACTGTTTTAGCTGGACATCGTGGAATGGGCACAAAAGCGATGTTTCGTAATGTCGATGAATTAAAAGATGGTGATGTCTTTTATATTCATACGATGAATGAAACATTAACATATCAAGTATACGGTCAGAAAATTATTTATCCTGATGAAACGGATTCATTAGAGATACAGGAGGATAAGGATTTAGCAACGTTATTAACATGTCATCCTTATCGGCATAACTATCAGCGATTACTTATCCAGGCTGAACGAACTGAACGAGAAGCAAATGATAGGGAAGAGAAGAAAGATGACTAACTTTCCTTAATAATAAAATCAGGCTCCCGATCTTATGGGGGAGCCTGATTTTATTCATTTTATTGTTTTGGTATGTTAAACAAAACTGTTGTCCCTTTATTCGGT
The DNA here is from genome assembly GCF_036516575.1 of Cerasibacillus sp. Classification (NCBI taxonomy): domain Bacteria; kingdom Bacillati; phylum Bacillota; class Bacilli; order Caryophanales; family Bacillaceae; genus Cerasibacillus; species Cerasibacillus sp. Next base: position 34,713 of record NZ_DATBTY010000003.1, on the reverse strand, counting down.
GTAGATTCAATTTGTAATCCATTTCCAAAAAGCTTTTTCAATCGCTGATTCGTATTAGCAATTCCAATACCCCGCTTTGAGCTAGCTTTGCCACTTAATAGTTTTTCAATTTTTTTCGAATCTATTCCGACACCGTCATCATGTATGCAAATCATGACTTCACTTTCTTTTTCGCGGACTGTGATTTTCACAGTACCACCAGTCGCACGTTTTAATACGCCATGTTGAATTGAATTTTCAACTAAAGGCTGAATGGAGAGCGGCGGTACATTAATTTCTAGATGATCATCTAGATGCCACTCTACGTTCAAGCGATCACCAAACCGTTCTTGTTCTATATAGACATAGGAGCGGACAATTTCTAATTCTTCTTCCAGTGGAATAAGTTTTTCAGTATTTCTTACGTTAAAACTTCTGCGTAAATAGTTGCCAAAATGGTTTAACAACGTTGTCATTCTCATTGGATCAATTTCACTTAACGATGCAATTGTATTTAATGTATTAAATAAGAAATGTGGCCGAATTTGTGCTTGTAACCACGCAGCTTCCATCCGTAATTGCTCATGAATTGCAAGTTTCAAATGTATTAATGAATGAACACGTGCTGATAATTCGACTGCATCAACTGGTTTAATGACATAATCATTTGCACCGACATTAAAGCCGGTTTGAACGTCTTCTATTTGATTGCGAGCAGTTAAGAGTAAAATCGGTAATTCTGATAGTGTATATTGTTCGCGTATATGTCGTGTTAATTCGTATCCAGACATTTGTGGCATCATGACATCAGAAACAACTAAATCAAATTGATTGTCTTTTATATATTGTAATGCTTCATGACCATTTGTTGCTTTTATTAGATAGTAGTCCTTATCTAATATTTTACTAATGACCTTAAGGTTAACAGGGTCATCATCGACGACGAGAATTTGCGCTGCCTTGTGGTAACGCATTTGCTCTGATACAGGTTCCTCGGTTAATGTTGCTGCTTCTTCAAGAATAACGGTCGGTTTTTCCATTATGTTTACATGATTCATCATAGATTCATCGGCTAACGGAAGTGTAAATGAAAACGTGGAACCTTGATTTTGTTCCGATTTCACACTGACTTCGCCACCATGTAATTCAACTAATTGCTTGCAGACGTGTAATCCTAGACCGATACCACCACCAATGGCTGTCATACTTGAATCTTCTTGTTCATATGGATTGAAAATACTATCTATCGCTTCAGGACTAATTCCCACCCCAGTATCTTTAACATTAATAGTTGCCTTATCATTTGTATAATAAGCATCAATTGTAATAGATCCTTCTGGTGTGTACTTAACCGCATTATGAATTAAGTTAAACAGTATTTGCATGAGACGATTTTCATCAGCATATACTAGCGGAAAGTTATTTGGTATATTGAGATTTAATTGTAATTCTTTCTCATCTCCCATAAACCTCACTAAATCTAGTACGACAGATGTGACAGTATGAAGATTAACAGGCTTTTGATAAAACTGAATTTGCTTTTCTTGAATCTTGGATAAATCTAAAATATCATTTAACGTAAATCGCATATTTTCACCAATGCGAACAAGTAACTTTAAGTCATCTTTGTTTTTTTGCGTTAATGTTTCTGCATTGTGCTGCAACATCGTTTGCGCAATATTAATAATACCATGTAATGGATTGCGTAGTTCATGCGACGTATTAGCTAAAAACTCATCCTTCCTTCGATCGGCTTCTTTTAATGCTATTGTTTGTTGTTCATTCACTTGTAACATATTCATATATCGCTTTAATAAGAGTAAAGCGATGGCGACAACATATATAATAAAATCAAAGGGGTAAAATGGAATTTTTACTAATCCAGCATTAATTAAAGTCCCCCAAACCATATTAGACGTATAACCTGTAATGAAAAATAACACATAAATGCCCTCGTCATTCCCCTTTTGGACGAATTTGATTGTTAAGGAAAATAGTAAGTAAAAAGATAATAAATATAGAATGTTTTTACCGTTATGAACGAGATAAAAATGTTCAATCGGAACAATGATAATACCGATTACGATGACTATATATAATCCTACTAAAATAGAATGAAGTCTTGATTTAACATTAAATAAATATTTTATTGCAGTAACTAATGTAATAAGCACTGTACTAAAGAGAATGTGTAATAATCTATGGTAAGCTTCGGCATTAATTGGTAATTGAAGGACCATATCGTCATCAATTAATACAGTAAAGCCTGCAACAATAAGCATGAGACCATAAAACAATAGTTCTTTTTGATAATATTTGCGCGCCATAATATATAAAACAATAGCGTAAACACTATGTAATAAATAGACAATAAAAACAGCTAATTGGAAGTTTTGTGAACGATGGTCTTCTTTTATAATAGCAGTCTCTGTACCGATTTTAATTGAGTCTGTTATGCCACCACGAAATGGTAAATCATAGTTAGAAACATGTATGATAATATCTATTTCATTTTGATTAACTGGAAAAAAAGCTAATCTAGGACCACGCTTTCCAATCGATGTATCACGAGAAGTACCTGGTGTCCCATAATCAGAAATTTTCCTTCCATTTATATAAATTTGCGCTGCATTTGTAATTTCCTCTATTCTTAATCCGTGCATCATCTCACCATTATCTGGCAAGATAATTTTCAATCGATATGTCCCATGCCCTATATGACTGTCCAATTCATCTTTCCAACTTCCTGGAACAGTAATATACGATGGTTCTTCCGTCTTTACATGTTTAGCACTGTTATTTGGGTTAATAAATTTGTTCGGAAAGAATTCCCACTCACCATCAAGTAAGACTGTGTATTTGTCTGTAAATGTCCAATTACTTAAATCAAGCACACCTTTTTCCACATATGGTTGATCTGGTGTCTTATGAAACATAATCCAAGCGATTCTTAAACCCGTTAACCCAATAAATAATAGAGTAATCAGGAGTAATATTTTTTTCTTAGTCATTGGCTGATTACTTCGCATCATTATTTCCATCTTTCTATTTTTATTCTTAAAATTATAATTATGTTAATTATGAATGATTTCCTATATTGATACAAGTAGTAAATACTTTCTCTTAACATAATCCACCTGTCATGCTCTAGTCATTTTTTGCATACACTATAAGACATCATGAACTGAGGTGGGGGAGATAGATGGACATTTTACAAAAGGTAAAACAATTTCGTGAAGAAGAAGAGCGATTGAAATGGGAAGGGACGTTTCGTGAGTATCTGGACATTGTGAAGCAAAATCCCCAAGTTGCCCAAACTGCTCATTCACGTGTTTATCATATGATTCAAAAAGCCGGTATGACTGAAAAAGATGGAAAGAAAGTGTACCACTTCTTTGGTGACGAGATATTTGGTATTGAAGATGCTATCGAGAGATTGGTAGAGGAATATTTCCATCCAGCAGCAAGACGGTTAGCTGTGAGAAAGCGCATATTATTGTTAATGGGACCAGTTAGTGGTGGTAAATCGACGATTGTAACGATGCTTAAACGTGGATTGGAACATTATTCTCGGACAGATGAAGGCGCTATTTACGCGATAAAGGGTTGTCCGATGCATGAAGATCCACTGCATTTAATTCCGCATCATTTAAGAGATGATTTTTACAATGAATATGGCATTCGTATTGAGGGAAGTTTATCCCCTTTAAACATGATGCGTTTAGAGAAGGAGTACAATGGTCGGATAGAAGATGTACTGATTGAGCGTATTTTCTTTTCCGAAGATAAACGGACAGGAATTGGAACATTTAGCCCATCAGATCCGAAGTCACAAGATATTGCCGATTTAACAGGAAGTATTGACTTTTCAACTATTGCTGAATATGGTTCAGAGTCGGATCCACGAGCGTATCGCTTTGATGGAGAGTTAAATAAGGCGAACCGTGGATTAATGGAATTTCAAGAGATGCTGAAATGTGATGAAAAATTTCTCTGGCATTTATTATCATTAACGCAAGAGGGAAACTTTAAAGCCGGCAGATTTGCTCTTATTTCAGCTAACCTCCTTATTGTTGCACATACAAACGAAGCAGAATATCGCTCATTTATTACGAATAAAAAGAACGAAGCTCTCCACTCAAGAATGATTGTCATGCCGATTCCATATAATTTGAAAGTAAGTCAAGAAGAACGAATCTATGAAAAAATGATTAAAGAAAGTGATATGGCCCATGTACACATAGCACCACATGCATTAAGAGTTGCGGCCATTTTTACGATTTTAACAAGACTAAAGGAAACGAAGAAAAAAGGTATAGATCTCGTAAAAAAAATGCGTCTCTATGATGGGGAAAGTGTCGAAGGTTACAATCAAATTGATATAGATGAGTTACGTCAAGAATTTCCTGACGAAGGGATGGATGGGATTGACCCAAGGTACGTGATTAACCGAATTTCTTCGGCAATTATTCGTAAAGAAGTACCATCTATTAATGCATTAGATGTTTTACGTTCTTTAAAAGACGGACTGGATCAACACCCATCGATTACAAAAGAAGATAAAGAAAAGTATTTAAATTATATTTCTATTGCCAGGAAAGAATACGACGAAATTGCGAAGAAGGAAGTACAGAAGGCTTTTGTCTACTCTTATGAAGAATCAGCTAAGACGCTGATGGATAATTATTTAGATAATGTAGAGGCATTTTGTAATCGACATAAACTAAAAGATCCATTAACGGGCGAAGAGATGCAACCAGATGAAAAGCTGATGCGTTCAATCGAAGAACAAATTGGCATCTCAGAAAACGCGAAACGCGCTTTTCGTGAAGAAATATTAATTCGTATTTCCGCATATGCTAGGAAAGGTCAAACTTTTGATTACCGTTCCCATGATCGACTCCGTGAAGCCATCCAAAAGAAACTGTTCGCTGATTTAAAAGACGTTGTAAAAATTACAACATCTACACAAACACCAGATGAACAACAGTTAAAAAAGATAAATGAAGTTATTGCTCGCCTTATTGATGACTATGGTTATCATTCTATTTCGGCAAATGAACTATTGCGTTATGTAGGAAGTTTATTAAATCGTTAATTTATGAAGGGTGTTCTAATTTGAGCACCCTTTTCATAATTTAAATTAAGAAGAAAGGCTCGCATATTAATTTGGGAGTATAGTTGGTATTTTGTAGAGAAATTGTTGAGTTGAGCAAAATATAATAGATGTAAATAAAGTTACTCTTTTAGTCCAATTAGATCTATTGCCATTAGATAGAGTGTTAATGAAGAGCAGGTGTAACTATTGTTTCATGTAGAAGGATTTTCTTTTTTGAGTGTTTTACTGAATCCGCTATTGTATTGGTTTATCTTATTAATAATGATTTCTAGTTACATACGTGTACGTTCTGAACGAAGTAATTATGGAAGAAAAGTATTCCCGATGTTATCAGAGATAAGTCATACGTGGATCATAACTGTCGTAGCAAGTATTATTTTGTCGATATTTATTTATTTAACCGGTATTTATATAACATTTGAAACGGTTATGTTAATAAGTGTCATTACAGTTATTCTATCATTTAATTATAGCTATATTTTTTTATCACCGAGTTATACGTTAGGATTTTCATTTTTAATTATTTTATTATATGCAAAATTAGGAGTAGATAATAGTCGATTTCCAGTTGAGTCTGTATCTGGATGGCTCATCTTAATCGGCATGCTATTAATTGTGGAGGCATTTCTTTTTTACAGTGTTAAGAGAAACCAGCTATATCCAGAAATTTTCCCGAGTTATCGCGGCCTTTGGCTAAATCAATTATATATTAGAAGATTGATGTTTATGCCATTTATTATTTTCATTCCTAGTGGAACACTAGAGACAACTATCAACTTATCAACTGAGTTATCATCATTTAATTTAGCACTGTTTCCTTTTTTTATCGGGTTGAATGAGGCTGTAGAGAAACATCAAGGAGTATCTTTAGCAAAAAAGAAGGCCAAATTTATTGCCTTGTTAGGGGTTATAGTTATGGCCTTAGCGATTGTAAGTTATCTTATTCCATGGTTCACATGGATAGTGATATTTATTGCCATTATAGGGAGAATATTTATTCATAAGTATGTCAAGGCGGATACAATGAAATCTTATTATTTTGCACTAAAAGATAAGCTCAAAGTATTAATGGTCATTCGCGGCTCTTATGCTGAACGATTAGGGATTGAGAGTGGAGATGAAATTAAATGCGTCAATGGCGTTTCAATAAAGAATATGTCTGATTTTAAAAAAGCACTTAATATGGACGAAAAAATGATTCAAATTGAAGCATATAATCAAACAACTAAGATAAACAAACAGATTAAACGAGCAATTAATCAAAAGGATAAACAAAACTTAGGAATCATATTTATTACAACCCCTTTTATAAAAAGAAAGTAACTATAACAGAAGTCTAATAATATATTATTTTTAATGGAGTGATTAAACATGCAGCAAAAAAATAACTATATCAATAATAAGAATGGAAACAATTTGATAAGTGTTGCTCTTGTTGATAAAAGCCTATTATATAGGGACAGCCTTAAAGTATTATTTGATACCATTGGGTCACCAAAGCTTGTTGCATATGCACCTACTTTCGAACAGTTAAATGATTTATATAAAAAGGAAGAAAGAGAGCCATTTGATATTTTGCTTGTGGAAATTGGTGATAAACCAATTTATAGTATCCATTCGATTAAGCGAATGGTTGAGAAGAATCCAAATCTAAATATTATTGTATTAACAGAAGAAACAGAGGATATATATGCCGTATATTCCATTCGTGCTGGTGTTAAAGGTTATGTATTAAAGACGATGGGATTCTCTGCCTTACTTGAAGCTATTCAGCATGTCTATGATGGAAATTTCTATTTTAATGACGACATTTTAAAAAATGTTATTTACGATTATCAAGATAAATATTTGAATAATGGTGAGAAAGAGGAAGTAGAATCACACATGGCATCACCTATATTAAGTAGGCGTGAAAGGGAAGTTTTAGAACTCATTATTGATGGTAAAACAAATAGTGAAATTGCACAGGCACTAGCCATAAAAGAAGTGACCGTAAAAAACCACGTTTATAATTTAATGCAAAAAATGAATGTCGAACATCGAACAGGAGCTGTGTTAAAAGCGATAAAGCAAGGTTGGGTCGCTATTTGACTGAGCAATTTATGTATAAATGATTTATCAATAAATTATCAAGAATCATATTTCTAGGGAAGCAGATCCATTTTTTATTGGTCTGCTTTCATTTTTGTAAAATATTTCCTATATGAGGGGATAAAAAGTATGAGGCAATCCGTTTTTATTAATAAATACTATCATCTTAATGGTGATTCAATCAATTTAAAAGACGTCGAATCGTCATATCCTGAATTTTACGAGTTTTTATTAAATACTGGGGATATGAGACTCGTATTTTTAGTTGCACTTTCTGTTATTCTTATTTTTATATTATATATAAAAGGTAAGATGCGCTTTGTATTAACGATTCCCTTATGCGTGTTAGCAGTAGTTACCCTTGTTTTCGGTCACATTTACGTCGAAGAATCAATCTTAAAAAAGAAAATTGAAGTTTGGGAAGAAAATCAATTGGGCAGTTATATCGCTCAGTTAGACGTTAAAAAAGTAAAAAGAAATCATATAGAAACGTTTTCATTAAAAGATAAGACAATTAAATTCTTTCATAAGGAGAAATTGGTAACTATTGAAGAAATTGATATTGTTGATTCACCGAACAGTGAAACGTATGTAGAGTTTATTTACTTTGATAAAGACATAAAAGGTAAAGATGATTATAAAGGATATTATAATGTTGTGTTGTATAAGAAGTAATCGTGATTGAAACGAATAAATCCGTTATTGATGTAAAATTCCCACCATTCCCCGCATATTGTAAAGTAAAGAAGGAGAAAGGTGGGGAAGTAGTGGAAAACAAGGGTCGAAATTATGTTGTTTCTAAGGAAGACTGGTCTCTCCATCGTAAAGGATTTCGTGACCAAGAACGTCACATGGAAAAGGTAAATGAAGCGATTCGGAATGACTTACCAGATTTAATTACAGAGGAAAGCATTATTATGTCGAATGGCAAAGAAGTGATTAAAGTACCGATTCGCTCACTTGATGAATATAAGATCCGTTATAACCATGAGAAAACAAAACACGTTGGGCAAGGAGATGGAACGAGTAAACAAGGTGATGTGATTGCGCGTGCATCTGATGGTGACTCGAAAGATAGTGGGAAAGCTAGCGAAAAAGGTGGAAATCAGCCTGGTGTCGATTATAGTGAAGCAGACGTGTCAATCGCTGAGCTAGAAGAAGCGTTGTTCAGTGAACTTGAATTACCACATTTACAGGAAAAAGATGAAGAACAGTTATCAGTTGAAAGCATTGAATTCAATGACGTACGAAAAACAGGTTTAATGGGTAATTTGGATAAGAAACGAACGATTTTATCTGCCTTAAAACGAAATGCGTCAAAAGGAGAACCAACAATTGCTCCGATTTATGAGGAAGATCTTCGTTTTAAGACATGGACAGAAGTGACAAAACCTGAATCCAATGCCGTTGTCTTAGCTATGATGGATACGAGCGCATCAATGGGGACATTTGCAAAATATTTAGCGCGAAGCTTTTTCTTTTGGACGACCCGATTTTTGCGTTCGAAGTATGAAGCGGTTGATATTGTCTTCATTTCTCATCATACGGAAGCAAAGGTCGTTTCTGAAGAAGATTTTTTTTCGAAAGGAGAAAGTGGCGGAACAATTTGTTCTTCTGCATATAAAAAGGCACTCGAACTTATCAATCAGAAATATTCACCAACACGTTATAATATTTATCCGTTTCATTTTTCAGATGGGGAAAATTTCTATTCCGACAATCAGGAGAGTATCCGTTTAGTGAAAGAGTTACTTTCTGTTTCCAACCTATTTGGCTATGGTGAAGTCAATGAATATGATCGCTATTCTACGCTAATGCGTGCATTTAGTGAAATAAGCGAACCAAAGTTTAAACGCTTTGTCTTAAGGGAGAAACAAGATGTGTACTATGCAATGAAGCACTTCTTTCAGCGACAATCTATTTTGCAGTAGGTGAAGTATTTCAAAAAAGGGGTGTTTAACTAATATTTGTTAAAATATCACATAATAAAACAAATGTAATTGCATACTCACCATTTGTATTTTGTAGATTTAACTTTCATTTTTTATATGTTTTGAGAAAACCTTTGAGATGTGAGGTTTTCTCTTTTTTACTTAAATAACAAGCAGTAATCTATATGTATATAGAGTATTTGGTGCTTCCTTATTTCTGCCTTAATTCTGCTTTATTTACATTTTATAATGAAAGTAAGCTAGAAAGAGGCTAGCTGATTATGAATGAAAAATTCATAGTTTATTCACAAAATCAGATTAAATCCCTAATATTTATTGTTGTTTTATGTTATAATATAACATAAGTTAACTAACAAAAGCACATTATTCTAATTTGTGTGGGAATGTTCTCCCAAATTATTCGTAACTCCCTATACGAAAATTGTTGTCTTCTAAGTTCCCTTGAATATTCCTTACACATACCTTGTCTAAGTAAAAAACCCTCTCGTCCATGCGAGGGTTTTTTACTGTTTTAGGATTAACTTATATACGGCCCGATCATTTGTGATGGTCAGTTCATTTCCCTTTTTTTCATAGAGGGTGGTTGGCTCTAAAGGGATATCATACACTTCTTCTGGTAAAGTAGCCGACATCAATTCCCCTTGAACACTCCCCGGTCCATTCAGTTTTAAGGTATATCGTGATTCATAATCATCAAGGTTATGAAGATTTCTTTCGTAATGAGTCGATTGTAAAAATAAATCAACTTGATTATGCTGGTTTGTTTCGATTTTTTCAATGCGAATTTCGTTTCCTGCCCAATTTTGTAATACGTCATGAAATTCTTCGATAGATATAAAGGGAGAGGCCAATATCAATTCTCCTTTAGCTCATTATTTTATTTTAGTTTCTCCGATTGATTTAAAATCATACTTTGGCAGTTCAAAATTCAAGACATCTTTCATAAGCTGTATAAAGAACAAATGGAGGGATTGTCTTTTATGAAGGATTTAGAACGTGCTATTCATGATATTACGGAAATTGCAAAAGGATTTGGGCTTGATTTCTTTCCGATGCGTTATGAAATTTGTCCAGCAGACATTATTTATACATTTGGGGCATACGGGATGCCGACCCGGTTTACTCATTGGAGTTTTGGCAAACAATTTCATAAAATGAAATTGCAGTATGATTTAGGACTTAGTCAAATATATGAACTCGTCATTAATTCGAATCCATGCTATGCCTTTTTATTGGATACGAATACATTGATCCAAAATAAGATGATTGTCGCACATGTGTTGGCGCACTCTGACTTTTTTAAAAATAATGTTCGTTTTTCCAATACGAGGCGAGATATGGTCGATAGTATGACGGCAACAGCTGAACGAATTGCCCATTATGAGCATGTATATGGTTATGATGTCGTAGAGGAATTTTTAGATGCAGTGTTAGCGGTTCAGGAACATATTGACCCTTCGCTTGTGCGCACGTCATTAGATGATGAAGAGGAAGGACAGCAAGATCATATACGAGCAACACCTTATGATGATTTATGGTACTTGAATGAGCCAAGACAAAATAAAACTACTAAATTAGGTGATGGGCGAAGAAAAATTCCTAAACGTCCAGAGAAGGACCTGTTACTTTTTCTTATTGAGCATAGCCAAGAATTGACAGATTGGCAACGAGATATTTTAACGATGATGCGTGAAGAAATGCTTTATTTTTGGCCACAACTGGAAACGAAAATCATGAATGAAGGATGGGCATCATATTGGCATCAACGGATTTTGCGTGAGATGGATCTGAGTCCAGCTGAAACAGTGGAGTTTGCTAAATTAAATGCGAATGTGATTCAGCCATCGAAAACACATGTGAACCCATATTATTTAGGCTTGAAAATATTTGAAGACATAGAGCAGCGTTACAATCATCCAACTAAAGAGATGATAGCATATGGCGTTCAACCCAATTCCGGACGTGACAAAATATTTGAAGTGCGTGAATTAGAATCAGACATATCATTTATTCGTAATTATTTAACGAAGGAGTTAGTTCAGAAGGAGGATCTCTATTTATTTGAAAAGCAAGGGTCCGTATATCAAATCACAGATAAAGACTATGAGAATATTCGTAACCAATTAGTTTCTTTACGTGTGAATGGTGGTTTTCCGTATATCACAGTAGAGGATGGCGATTATTTACGGAATGGAGAGCTCTACTTAAAGCATCGTTACGAAGGCACTGAACTCGATATTCCTTATTTAGAAAATGTGCTACCCTATATTTATCAGTTGTGGGGAAGAGTTATTCATCTAGAAACATATCTAGAAGAGAGACCACTCCGTTTTACATACAATGGAAAAACGGTGATGCGAACGGCTTTATCGTAAAAGGTATAGCACTCTATTTTGATAAAATGCGGTCGTATTGGGTCTTTCAAAACCATCTTAAATCATGTAGGAATTATAGGACAGAGCACATTAGACCCTTCAATGTGCTCTAATCTCATAAAGTCATAAGGTATCGGGACGTATTGAAGCTAATAACATACCTACCTGATTATTTCTTCTTCGGTTCCGGGAATGTATTTCCCTTTTTATCGATTGTGATGGTTTTTATCTTTTGATCCTCAAATGGTTTATCCATTTCATCCCGCTCCGCTTGAACAATCTGATCAACAACATCCATACCATCAATGACTTTACCAAAAGCGGCATATTCTCCATCAAGATGTGTTGCGTTATCAGTCATAATAAAGAATTGTGACCCGGCTGAATCCGGATGAGTGCTACGTGCCATCGATACAACACCACGTACATGCTCGAGCTCATTTTCGAAACCATTCGATGAAAATTCTCCTTCAATTGCATAGCCTGGTCCACCAGTCCCATTTCCATTAGGATCTCCGCCTTGGATCATGAAGCCTGGAATAACGCGGTGGAAAATCAATCCATCATAGAACTTATTCTCAACGAGTGAAATAAAGTTATGGACGGTATTCGAAGCAACTTCAGGATACAACTCCATCACAATTTTTCCGCCGTCTTCCATTGTAATGGTGGCGACTGGATTGTCACCATTAAACTCTGAGTCGGCTTGTACATCTTTTTCTTTAGCGCCACCCCCACAAGCAGTAAGGACGGTAAATACAAAAAATAATCCAATGAACATAAATATAAGACGCTTCATCATTCATTCTCTCCCTTCTTTCCATATTATAAGGCTTTTAAAATGAATAGTAGTTATTTTTGATGATGGAAGAAAGCGTTGTGTAACATCATTTAAATAAAAGTCCTTTATAATAAATAAATCTGAAAACTTGACTGATTTTTTATTAAAAAATCATCCATTCCTCTGCATTTATGATAGTATAAGTGATAAGACTTTCTATGAAGGAGTATTTGATTGTGAATGAGAACATTACTAGGATTCACCTAGATGATAAAGAATATATTTTAATTGGAACCGCTCATGTGTCTAAACAAAGCGCGGAACAAGTGAAAGAAGTCATTGAAGAAGAACAGCCAGATTCCGTTTGCGTTGAATTAGATGAGCAGCGCTATCAATCGATTACTAATAAAAACAAGTGGAAAGAGATGGATATTTTCCAGATTATAAGAGATAAAAAAGCTACATTATTATTAATGAATTTAGCGATCTCTTCTTTTCAGCGTCGAGTAGCTAAACAATTCGGAATTAGCCCAGGTCAAGAAATGATTCAGGGGATTGAATCTGCAGAAAAGATAGATGCTGAACTTGTCCTAGCGGATCGAAATATCCAAATCACGTTTAATCGTATTTGGCGTAATTTAGGATGGAAAGGTAAAGCATTACTTCTTACACAAGTGATTGCAGGTATTTTCAGTAAGGAAACGATTTCTGAGGAAGAATTGGAAAAGATGAAGTCACGAGATATGATTGATTCGATGCTTGAGGATTTTACGGAAAACTTCCCTCGTTTAAAAGAGCCATTAATCGATGAACGTGACCAATATTTAGCACAAAAAATAAAAGATGCTCCCGGTAACAAAGTCGTAGCTGTTCTCGGCGCAGCACATGTACCGGGTATTACGAAAGAAATCCGTCAAGAACATGACCTTGAACAATTAACAAAGATTCCACCTAAATCAAACATACCTAAAATCATCGGTTGGTCGATTCCAATCATCATATTAGGTATTATCGTTTACACATTTTTAGCGAACCCATCAGCTGGTTGGCAACAAACACTTAGCTGGGTTTTATGGAATGGGTCTTTATCGGCGGTTGGTACCGCCCTTGCATTCGGTCATCCGCTTGCTATTTTAACGGCTTTTATTGCGGCACCATTAACATCGCTAAATCCGCTATTAGCGGCCGGTTGGTTTGCAGGATTTGTGCAAGCATACTTTAGACGTCCGAATGTGAATGATTTTGAAAATCTATCCGAAGATGTTTTCAGTATAAAGGGATTTTGGAATAATAAAGTCACGCGTGTTCTTCTTGTCGTGGTTCTTGCAAACTTAGGTAGTTCCCTTGGTACAATTATTGGTGGAGCCGATGTCATTCGTTTGTTCTTTCAAAATGTATAACAAATGGTGTGATGCATTCTTTGTACTTGACAAAATGAGTATGATACAATAAAGGTATAAAATGAGGGTTTTAAATGTGATATCACGAGACCTTTGCCACTTGTGTAAAGATCTCGTTTTTTACTCAAAATGGAGAATATTTATGTGTTCATTAGGGAATAATAGGTGAGTGAACTTATAAAGTCATAGTTTACTATAGTTAGCGTAAAATAGATAGAAGGGAAGTGATGACATGAACGTATTTATGACAAAAATGCCAAGTTTTATTAGAAGGGAAATTGAACAACTACAAAGAATCATTGGACCTGTAGCGAAAAAAGCATCGAAATATACATTATGGTCATTCCCGCTTATTATTATTTCTGTTGTAAACCTTGTCTTTCTATTATTCATCCTCCCTGAAGAGTATCGTAACACATTTACACTGATTCTCTTTGCGGCGATTGGAGCCTTTGGATTGGCTTTGTCGAAAGAAGCCAAACATCAAAAAAGAGAGATTCATAAGTTAAGTACAGATTATATGATTAAACGAATTAAAAAAAGTGAAATCGTTTCACAAAGCTCGCAAAATCGATATATTCGGTTAATCAAAGAACAACCCATTAATATGATGCATCACTTTGTTAAATTCTTAGAAGAAGAAAAAAGACAAGAATAGTATGAGCGTCCAATAAGCCATAGTGACTTATTGGATGCTTTTTTTTTAGGTTTATGGGAGGCTGAGCAATGAAGTGAGTATTTCAATGCGCTAAGAGTTCATCAGTATCGTTTCAGTTATATCACATAGAAGTGCCCCATATGCCATAAGTCACTCCCAGATAATGCGGTTAGATCTAATTGAAATGTCCAATGTTTTTGCATTACGTAGAATCAGTCAATGATTAAGAGCGAGGTTTTCCTACCACTCTAGTAATATTGGTCAGAATGTGTTGGCTGCTTTAGTTAATAGACGTTTTAGATTCTCCCCTCCTATTAAAACATATGAAATAATTATTCCTATCTGTAAGATCGTATTTATTTACATTTTCACAAATTAAGTCTAATATATTTAGGGTATCGAAATAATATTTTGAACAAAAAAATGATTTACTCTCACTTCAATATTTAAAGGCAGGGAATTAACTTGACGTTCATTCATGAATGGGCACGACAGTTTAAGTCATATAATAAAAATGTGAAATTAGCGATCTGGGCCAATGTCTTTTCTCAAATTGGCCTTGGCATGTTCATGGTTATTTATAATTTCTATATTCGTGCTCTTGGCTTAACTCAAGATGTTAACGGTCAAATCATTTCGTTGACCGCATTAGCGACGGCAATCATTCTAGTGCCAGCAGGGATTCTAAGTGATCGGCTCGGTCGGAAAAAAGTTATGGCATTCGGTGTTTTTTTGTCAGGCATTGTTCTTGTTTTACGAAGCATGGTTGAGCCACAGTCGCTTTTGTTGGTAACGGGATTTGCCACGGGATTATTTACGGCTTTTTTACAAGTTTCATCGATTCCATGGCTAGCAGAAAACTCATCACCAAAACAACGTGTCCATTTATTTAGTTTACATTCAGCGTTGATGATGGTTGCTAACGTGTTAGGCAGTATCGTTGGCGGTTTGTTAACAGATATTTTTTCAATGATGACTAGCGAACTTTTAAGTATTCGATATACATTATTTGTTGGAAGTTTTCTTTATTTGCTCGCTTTCTTTCCAATTATTAAAATGACTGAAAAAAAGAGAGAACAACCAGCCGTTCAGAAATCAGAAAAGAAGCGTCGATCAATCAAACAGTTTGTACAGAAGAATCAAACAGGACTCAAAATCATTGGTTTCTTTGCGGTTGCGCAATTAATAATTGGCTCAGGAAGTGGGCTCGTTATTCCGTATTTAAACCTCTATTTTGCTGACCGTTTTGAAGTATCGAACACGATGATAGGTGTCATTATTTCTCTCGGGCAAGCGGCAACAGCGGTAGCGATGTTTATCGGTCCACAAGTCGTGAAGAAACTAGGCGAGGTTCGTGCAGTCGTGACATTACAATTGTTGTCATTGCCATTTCTGCTTTTAACAGCTTACACACAAAATTTCTTATTAGCGAGCATTGGTTTTTTATTTCGGCAGGCTTTGATGAATGCTGGTAATCCAATCCAAGCCTCACTCGTCATGTCAAAGGTTAATGATTCGATTAAAGGATTAGCTAATTCAGTTAATCAAATGGTCTTTCAACTTGGTTGGGCTTTTATGGGACCAATCTCAACTTCAATCGTTTTACGCTATGGATCCTACTGGGGTTATGCACACGTCTTTACAATAACAGCCGGTTTGTATCTCATCGGATCTCTATACTTTTACTTTGTTTTCCGCTCACTATCATCAACAGATGAAGCCAAATAAAAAAGAGTAGCATGACGCTACTCTTAATTAGTTATATTTCCCTTCTTTTTATCTATTCTTATGGCAAGTTTATAAATGGAGTAGATACCTACAGCTATGCTGACTGTAACAATGACACCGATGACTAAGTTATAGCCAAAGAATTCCTCGAATACGTTGTTGATAAAAATGCTCAGACCACAGATAATGAGTGTTAATACAAAGTATTGAAGCGAATCTTTCACACATTCACCACCTTATCTATTCCGATTCATTTAACGTTTAAATGCACATTTGGTCGCGAACCATCCCATTTCTACAATTAAGACTGCTACACTCAGACGAAGTCCTGCTCGGGCTGCAGCTTTGACGAGAAGTTTTGCTGCCTTTTGATATTGTTTGTTCTTAATATAGTTTAAGATTGCTCCAGTGAAGAATGCTTTTATGACACTACCATATGCTTTGGCAAATTCATTCTTAATACAACCAAAGTAGCTGTTCAGTTCAATATCATTATATCCACTTTCGTATGAAATGTTGCTTAAATGATTAGGAAGACCAATTCTATGTGAGAAATCATTTGGGGTTACTTCGATACTGTTTTGATTGACAAATTCAATGAAAGCAACGACTTTTTCTACGTTTTGATATCCAAACCGTTCGCCAATTGCTTCTTTGTCTATATCGACATACACTCCGTTAACATTCTTTGAAGCCTCTTCAAATAGAAATTCAAAGTCTTCAGCAGTCTCGTCAACGAATGCTTGCTCTTCTTTGATGTGATTACTAGATGCAGAAACAGGGGTAGAAGCTATGAAAAAACTGGAAAAGCCTAGTACCAAAGCCATAAAACCTGACAGCCAACGTATCCATAATCTTTTCCTCATGTCATCCCTCCTAAACCTATTTTTGTATCAATACATGTATATTCGGATATTTCGGAAAATATTACAAAAAAGTATTTATGTATGATACGATATGTCATAGATTATGGATCCGAGGATACTTCTTTTCCAACATATATGCTCGATATCTGGTTATGTTGTGATGTGGATTGGATGGACGCTCAGCACCGAGCATATATACTATATATCATACTGTCTCAGGGTTGAAAAGTCTATAAAAATCAATTCCTATTCTTTCAATAATTCGATGGCTTCATCTGGAGAGATTTCGCCCTTTTCGAGCATTGAAACAACTTTTTCTTTACTAACATCACTTGGCGTATTTATTTCATAACCAAGAATTGAAATAATGTTTTTAAGTTTGTTTCGAACAGTGGGATATGAAATGCCTAATTCTTTTTCAACGACTTTAATATTCCCACGATTAACGAGGAAGGCTTCAATAAAACGTAGTTGCTCTTCATCCAGTAAAGAGAACTTTGATAAGGTAAATGCATTTTCGACCGTCGTTTGACATGTGTTACATTTTAATTTTGTGGCGATTAATGTTCCGCTACATACCGGACATTCCGATAATATAGGATATTCCATAACGAAATAGACCTCCAATAATAATAGAAAAAATGTTATAAATATTTATCTGCATTTCGACAGAATCCTCCCTCTTCCATGGTGCGAAGGGCTTTAGCCCAACGATAAGGGGGAGATGAATGTCGATTAGGCGATAGCCTAAAGACGTTTTGTTGTCCGCTTTATACCTTGTTGATATAATCAGTCTTATATAAGAGAAAGGCTAATGTTGTTATCAACGCTTATTAAAGTGCAAGTTCTCGTTTGATAAAACGTGACTTCCCATAAATAAGAAAAAAGTTATGGAAAGAAATGTTTTGGTCGAGAAGTTTTTGCTTACTCACGACTGGTGAAGCTCCACTCAACGTCGTTGAAGAGTACATTGAAAGTCAAGGTCAAAGTAAGGTGAAAACAATGTTAGTCAACAAAGCGTACAAATTCCGTATCTATCGAACCAAAGAACAGGAAATCTTAATTGCTAAAACAATCGGATGTAGTCGTTTTGTATTTAATCACTTTTTAGGGAAATGGAACGATACATACAAAGAAACTGGCAAAGGATTAACTTACCATTCTTGTTCGGCTGAATTAACACAATTAAAAAAGGAATCTCCCACATCAAACAACCCGAAAAGGTGTTATGTGGTGAGTAGTTCAAGTGTGACTTTACATTACGTAGTTATTTAATTTATTTTAACATAAAAATGAATGACTTGCTTAAAATAATGAAGTTTTTCTAACACGATGAAGAGACACTTCCTTTGACACGCTTCGCGAGATATGATAAAAAAATAATGGGATTATCACTCTTTACATGAGAGTGCTAATATAAACATACTAAACGTTGAAGGGAAGGAATATAATGACAAAAAAGCAATTCCAAGCCGAGTCAAAACGTCTATTAGAAATGATGATTAACTCCATTTACTCGCAAAAGGAAGTTTTTCTTCGCGAATTAATCTCTAATGCGAGTGATGCCATTGATAAAATTTACTATAAAACGTTAACAGATGACACTTTAACATTCGATCGCTCTAAATACTACATAAAATTAGAAGCCGATAAAGAAAATCGGACATTGAGCATAATCGACACAGGGATAGGTATGACCAAAGAAGAGCTTGAAACAAACCTTGGTACGATAGCTAAAAGTGGTTCCCTATCATTTAAAAAGGCTAATGAAATCGATGATGAATATGATATTATTGGTCAATTTGGGGTAGGGTTTTATGCTGCTTTTATGGTTGCAGATGTTGTCACGGTTAAGAGCCGTGCATTAGGTAGTGATGAGGCTTATAAATGGGAATCTTCTGGTGCGGATGGATATACAATTGAACCTTGTGAAAAAGAGGCTGTCGGAACAGAAATTATTTTAGAACTTAAAGAAAATCAAGACGAAGAAGATTATGACCAATTTCTTGAGGAATATCGCATAAAGGACATTGTGAAGAAGTACTCTGATTTTATTCGCTACCCTATTAAGATGGATGTAACGAAAAGTAAGCCAAAAGATGACGACAGTGATGAATATGTTGAGTATACTGAAGAAGAAACGATCAATAGCATGGTACCCATTTGGCGAAAAAATCAAAATGAATTAACAGACGAGGACTACGTAAATTTCTATAATGAAAAACGCTATGGCTTTGATAAACCTTTAAAACATATCCATATTAAAGCTGATGGAACGATTCGCTATGATGCGATTCTTTACATTCCAGAAACAACGCCGTTCGATTACTATACAGCTGAGTATGAAAAAGGCCTTGAACTTTATGCCAATAGTGTCTTAATCATGGACAAGAACGGGGACCTAATCCCAGATTACTTTAGTTTTGTTAAAGGGATGGTCGATTCAAAAGATTTATCATTAAATATATCCCGAGAAATGTTACAACATGATCGCCAATTAAAGTTAATTGAAAAGAATATCACGCGCCGAATTAAACGGGAATTATTAAAGATGTTACGTAATGATCGCGAGACATATGAAAAGTTCTATGACGCTTTTGGTCGTCAATTGAAATACGGGGTCTATAGCGATTTTGGTGCTCATAAAGAGACATTACAAGATTTGCTATTATTCTATTCGTCAACTGAGAAGAAATTGGTTAGCTTAGAAGAATATGTGGAAAGAATGCCAGAAGATCAGAAGTATATTTACTATGCGACTGGTGAATCAAACGAGCGTATTGAAAAGCTCCCACAAACGGAATTAGTTGCCGATAAAGGGTATGAAATTTTATATTTCACAGATGAAGTTGATGAATTTGCCATCAAGATGCTCGCAACATATAAAGAAAAAGAATTCCGCTCAGTATCAAGTGGTGATTTAGGCATTGATATGGAAGAGGAAGATAAGAAAGCCAAACAAGAAGCAGATGAAAACAAAGACCTCTTCGCTGAAATGAAGAAAATCCTTGATGGAAAAGTAAAAGATGTCCGTGTGTCTAAACGATTAAAAACACATCCTGTTTGCTTGGCTGCTGATGGGGATATTTCATTAGAAATGGAAAAAGTTCTCAATGCCATGCCAAATAATCAACAAATTGAAGCAGAAAAGATACTCGAAATTAACCCCGATCATGATGTATACCGATCATTAAAGAGCTCATTTGAAAAGGATAAAGAAAAATTCGCTCTATATACTAACTTATTATATAACCAAGCCTTACTCATCGAAGGTATGCCAATTAAAGATCCAGTCGAATTTTCCAATGATATTTGTAAAGTGATGAATTAACTTTAAAAACGCCCACCACATGTCATGCTGTGATGGGCGTTTTATTTAGCAGTTATTGTTTATCCATGATTTTCTCTAAATCGTCTAGCATTAAATTAGCAGCGATTACGCCACCTGCTGTATTCCAAATGTTATCGTTAACTTTATGAATATTTCCTGCTTTAACAACATTTGGGACTCCCCTTTGTATACCTCATGGGCGTGGCCGCTGTATTTTACAGAAATAACATATTTATTTTTTTAAAGAGACTATGAGAAACAAGTCTCTTTTTTTGTCACTCATTATATGTTAACCAATAAAATGTCAGGTTGACAAACGGTGAGAATATCATTTATTCTATAAGAAATAGAAACAATGGGGTGATTAATTTGAATTCTACAACAGTAGGAACGAAAAGTCGTTTTAGAGCATTAGACATCGCTTACATTGGGATGTTCTCAGCGCTCATGATGATTGGTGCTAATATTACATCATTTGCGCCATTTATGGTTGTTGGAGGAGTGCCGATTACACTTCAAGCATTTTTTGCGATATTAGCAGGTGTTATTTTAGGTAGTCGCTTAGGTGCTATTTCAATGGCGGTATATGCCTTTGTCGGCTTAGCTGGTGCGCCTGTTTTTGCACGTTTTACAGGAGGATTTGCTCAGTTGATGAGCCCGACGTTTGGATTTATTATCGCATTTATTTTTACAGCATATTTAACCGGTAAAATCGTTGAAGTATACAGTAGCCGCACGGCCTATATTACAGCGGCGCTCATTGCGACAGTGATTATTTATATTTTTGGAACGAATTGGATGTACTTTGCTTATCAAATTTGGGCAGTTGCACCACCTGAATTTACATATAAGTTAGCTTGGCTTTGGATGATGGCTCCACTACCAAAAGATATTATTCTTGCTATCTTCGCGGGTGTGTTTGGTTATCGGATGCGACATATCATTAATAAAACGTCGCAGAATAGGAGTGGAAAATAATGAATGTATATGGCCAATTAGCGGACAAAGTGCTTAATGGAGAAGAAATAACGGATGCAGAAGCATTATCGGTTTTGGATAGTCCAGATGAAGATCTGTTACCACTTCTTCATGCAGCTTATCAAGTACGTAAACATTATTTCGGCAATAAAGTAAAATTAAATATGATCATTAATACAAAATCAGGGCTTTGTCCTGAAAACTGCGGCTATTGTGCACAATCAATTGTATCAAAAGCGCCGATTGAGAAATACCCACTTCTTGATCAGAATGAAATTGTCGCTGGTGCACAGCGTGCCAAAGACTTAAATGTTGGCACATATTGTATCGTGATGAGTGGAAGAGGTCCAACACATCATGAATTAGATGTTGTTGTTGACTCTGTAAAAGAAATTAAAGATAAGCATGCAGATATGACTGTTTGTGCTTGTTTAGGAATTTTAAAACCAGGACAGGCTGAGCGCTTAAAAGAGGCAGGAGTCGATCGCTACAACCATAATATTAATACATCAAAGAACAATCACGAGAACATTACGACATCACATACGTATGATGACCGCGTCAGAACGGTCGATTATGCAAAAAGTATGGGAATCTCACCGTGCTCTGGTGTCATTATCGGAATGAAGGAAAAGAAAGCAGATGTCATCGATATGGCTCGGAGTTTGAAAGTGATGGACGCTGATTCCATACCAGTAAACTTCTTGCATGCCATTGATGGAACACCATTAGAAGGTACAAATGAGCTCGATCCACGTTATTGTTTGAAAGTACTCTGTCTTTTCCGTTTTATTAATCCAACGAAGGAGATTCGTATTTCTGGAGGGCGGGAAGTTAATTTACGGAGTTTACAACCGTTTGGACTTTTCCCAGCAAACTCCATCTTTATAGGAGATTACTTAACGACTGAAGGGGCCGAACGTAACTACGACTATCAAATGATGGAAGATCTCGGATTTGAGATTGATATGGAACCGTTAAACACCGAAAGAGCAACTGCCCATTAAAGAGAGGTGGGATGAAACTCGATAAAAATTTAAAAAGCGCATGAAATCAAGGTTTTTACATTTGATTTCATGCGCTTTTACTTTTTAGAAATAAACATGCTTTATAGTTCTTTTACTGTCCCAGGCTCACTTTTTTACCTGTGTTAAAGTGACACCATAAAGCGAGCTAAGTAGCGGGGTTCGGTTGACTTATCTATCATTGACGTGTTCAAAGTGAGGTAACCGGAGCAAGCCGCACTGACTTACCTACCATTGCCCACTCCAATACGATACCTATTTAAAAATAACGGTGACATATTATTAAATACGACCTTTCTTGACAACCATACCATGTAATATATACTCTAGTAAGTGTCTCATTTGGGAGTTGACAACAATTTTTTATTACTAAGTAAGGGAGAAGACGCGACGTGCGTAAGGAAGAACAAGTAACAACTTATCAAATCTTGGCCCAAACGATTAAAACGGGAATCATTAAATCAAACTTAATCCCCATGGTTGCCGGATTCACATTAGCACTTTATACATATAACGTGGGATATTCTGAGAAATTACCAGAATTTATTTTTGCCCTCATTGGTACCGCACTCGTCATTGGTGCAGCGGGAGCTTTTAATAATTTATATGACCGCGACATTGACAATATTATGCAACGGACGAAAAAAAGGCCGACTGTAACAGGGGAGATTAAACCTAAAGCAGTGTTGTGGCTTGGCATTGTGATGGCTGTAATCGGAATCGGTGTTCTTCTATTAACAACGCCACTAGCAGCTATCCTAGGATTTTTAGGCTTGTTTTTTTATGTTTTTCCATACACGATGTGGACGAAGCGATCAACCGTTTATAATACAGAAGTTGGTAGTATCTCAGGATCGATGCCTGTACTGATTGGTTGGGCTGCTGTTCACCAAGATATTACCCATCCTGCTATTTTAGGTCTTTTTGTTATTTCCGTTATCTGGCAAATGCCCCACTTTTATTCGATTGCCATTCGGAAACACGAAGAATACAAAGCTGCCAATGTCCCGATGTATCCAGTTGTTAAAGGGATTAAAAAGACATATATTCGCACAAATATTTATTTAGTCTTATTAATTGCAACTAGTTTCTTGTTTAAATCGCTTAGTCTTGGACTCATGTTAGTAGCACTTATTTTAAATGTATCATGGCTTATATTAAGCATTGTTGGTTACCAAAAAATGGACTCAGAAAAATGGGCTAAATCAATGTTTATCTATTCCCTACTTCATATGACGATTCTTTTTTCAACAGTTATTATTTACGCGTTGATTGGCATATTTTTTAAATTGTAAAAGGTGGAAAGAGAGCTATCGCTCTACTTTCCACTTTTTTAACTAAAGCCAACATTTATTAATCAAAAAGTCCCTTCATCCTATTAATTATTAAGTAAAACTTTACCTTAAATTTACAATATCTTAATGGTTGATTGGTAAAATTTAACGTGAGGTAGTACTTAAGGGGGAGAAAGTGTGGCCAGACAGACTAAAGATAAGCCAAAATACCTAAAAACATCATTACATAAAAAACTTCTAGAAAAAATGAGTTTGCAAACACGTTTGTTAATCCTGTTTATTTCACTTCTCGTTATTTCTGTCGTTCTTGTAGGAATCATTTCATATGAGAAATCGAGCACAATGACGGTAGAAAAGATAGAAAATCGTTTACAACGTGAAGTCGAATTAATGGACCAGATTGCGAGTAATTTAAAGTTTTTATATGTTGGTGACGATGCCTACTTTATGCAACAGTTAGAAATAAGCATTCGTTCACAAAGAGAGCAATTAAAAAAAGAGGGTATGGCATCGGATTATTTTTATATTGAAAATGGACAGGCCACGCCGTTTGAGCTGAGTAAAAAGACATTACCTGATATTCCGAAACAAATCATAGATACGATTGTTAAGAAGGAAAGTGGTATCCTTCATGAACGCTTAGGTGAAGAGGACTATACATTAGCCTTCCGTCCACTTCACGATATGGAAGGTATTTATGTGCTTCTTGTACCAACAATGGCCTATATGAGTGAAGTCAACGGTATAGCAACATTTATTATGTGGTTAACGGTCGGGCTTATCATCATGTCCACTGTGATTATCATTTTATTTGTAAGAAGTATGACGACACCACTGACTAAATTACGTCATATGATGCGTCATGTTCGTGAGGGTAAACTAGATGACCCAGAAGACATTCAGACAACGATTCCTGAAATAACATCATTACATAAAAGTTACCGGGCTGCTATTCACCATATGCGTAGTATGCTCCAACAAGTCAAAGCAACGACAGCACAGCTGAAAGTAACGGGGGATCGATTGCAAGATTCATCGGAAATTACGTTAGCATCAAGTGGTGATTTAGTAGATGCTGTTCATCTCGTTAAAGAAGGAGCTGAACAAACGGCGAGTAGTTCTGAAACGAATATTGAATCATTTAATACCCTAAAGGAAAAGGTATCAGCCATTCAAACTGATATGGGTATCGTAGCAATGAGTCGGGAAAATTTAGTTCATTCTGCCAGACGAGGTGAAAAAAGTACGTCAACATTAATTCAAATGGTCGATTCATTTGAAAGTGAATTTAATCATTTGACGATGATTATTAAACAGGTAGAAGATAGTATGGATTCGATTGGGAAATTTACAGGAACGATTCAGGAAATCGCTGAACAAACAAATTTATTATCGCTAAATGCAGCCATTGAAGCGGCACGGGCAGGAGAAAAGGGCAAAGGTTTTGCTGTTGTGGCGAACGAGGTAAGAAAGCTTGCTGATCAATCAAAACAAGCTGCAGAAAAAATAACGCGTTCTATTAATCATTTAAGAGAAACATCCCATACGGCAAGCCATGAATTTGATAGCATGCTAGCACGTACGAAAGAAACGTTGTCTATGTCGAATCAATCAAAAGAGTCTATTGATGAAATGATGGCAGGTATTTCGAAAATGGATGAAAATATCACAAGTATCGAGACAAGAATGAATGAATTTCATAAGATTATTCCAGAACTAGAGCGTGTGACACATAGCTTCTCCTCTGTCTCACAAGAAACCTTAGCTAGTGTGGAAGAGATGCTCGCAAGTGGGGATACACAAATGAAACAGATTCAAGGAACACATGAAATTGGATTAAAGTTATTAACCTTAGCCGAATCCTTAAATGAACATACGAATCGTTTTGTGATAAATCGATAGAATTTGGGAGCAATCCAAGAAACCATTTTGGTTTTTTGGATGCTCTTTTTTTATGTGGAACTTGTGGGATCGTTCATTGAATATAATTTATCTATGCCTGCCACCTTATATCTCAAAAACACAATAACGTAGTAACATACGTTGACAACTTCATCACATTAAAAGATAATAGAGGATAATTCTTTTTAACTAAACGACAATTATCAGAAAGGAGTAACGGCATTGAGTCAACGTGAACAATTTGCAACAAGATTAGGTTTTATTTTAACAACGGCGGGATCTGCTATCGGCCTCGGTGCAATATGGAAATTCCCTTATGTGGCTGGGCAAAATGGAGGGGGCGCCTTCTTTTTTATTTTTATCTTTTTTACGTTTGTTTTGGCACTTCCACTTATGATGGCGGAGTTTGCGATTGGGAGAACGGCTGGCGCTGATGCCGTTACTTCCTTTAAAAAAATAGCTCCAGGAACGAAATGGTATGGGGTTGGAATCTTGGGAATGGTTACAACATTTATCCTTCTATCATTTTATAGTGTCATTGGTGGTTGGATTATTACGTATTTAGGTAAAATCTTAACTGGTGAACTTGCCGATTTACAATCAGATGAGTATGCACTATTATTTCAAAAAACGATAGAAAATCCATGGTTGAGTTTATCGCTTCAGCTCATATTTATCTTGATTACGATTATTGTTGTCGGGCATGGGATTCAAAATGGAATCGAACGAGCCTCAAAAATCATGATGCCTGCCTTAGCGATTTTATTTCTGATTCTCGTCATTCGATCTGTTACCCTGGATGGGGCGGCAAAAGGAATGGCTTTCTTATTTCAGCCTGATTTTTCAAAGCTCACATCAAAAGCTGTGCTCGATGCGATGGGACAATCCTTTTTCACCTTGAGCATTGGCGTATCCGTCATGATTACGTATAGTTCTTACTTACCAAAAACAACGAACCTCCCGCGTTCAGCAATGTCGGTAGTCAGTATGAATCTGTTAATCGTTATTTTAGCGGGTCTTTCAATATTTCCAGCAGTGTTTTCATTCGGGCTAAATCCAGATGCAGGCCCTGTTCTCTTATTTAATGTGTTACCAACAATTTTTGGCCAATTACCATTTGGGATGTTATTCTTTGCTGCGTTTTTAATCGTGTTTTTATTCGCAGCCTTAACGAGTGCTTTTTCAATGTTGGAAATTATCGTATCCGTTCTTTCGAAAGGTCATCAAGATAAACGAAAAAGGTATGCCTGGATTGTGGGAATTGCCATTTTTATCTTCGGTATTCCTTCTGCATTGTCATATGGAGTATTAAGTGATGTGACAGTTTTTGGTAAATCCTTCTTCGATCTAGCCGATTATGCAGTAAGTAATGTACTCATGCCACTTGGTTCATTATCAATTGCGATTTTTGTTTCATGGAAAATGGAAAAATCTGCACTATATGAAGAATTAAAAAAAGGAAGCCAGCTGAAAAAGAGGATATTCCAAGCTTGGTATTATATTCTTCGTTATGTAGCCCCCGTTTTGATTGTAATCGTTATGCTCGATGTACTTGGTGTTTGGGAAAAAATACTTTAATACAACGATAAATCCTCGACCCCTTATTGTAGGGAGGAGGATTTTAATCTATTAAGAGCGTTTTTTTAACTGATTATTTTCCTTCTTTAGTTTAATTAAAATGATGAATAAAATGATAATGACTATGCTTAAACCGATGATCATATATATCGTCATGTCTTTGTTGTCTTGAACAGCTCCCTTATTTAGTTGTTTTGCTTCTGCTTTAGCGATTTCAAAAGCCTCTTCCCACTTCCACTCTTGTTTCCCATTACTTGCATGCAGGATGAGTGTGTAAGTACCTGGGTGAAATTTGTTATGATTCCAGTCCATAACAAACTCCATAGTAGAATTTGGAGCCATACGATAATCCTTCACATGCTGTTCATGAACAACTTGTCCTCTAGCATCAAGAACTTTCGCATCTATCTTTAAATGATCAATGATGACGGGATGCCTGTTTTGAATAGGTGCGATGATTGCATGGCGGTAATTAACAAGGCTTGGTTCTACTGATTTTAAATGAAGCTCTGGTTTCATATTTCGGTTTGTTTCTGTTAGTTTTAGCCCAATAACATAAGCATATTTATTAGTAATTTGTACGGAATCATCCTTTGTTTCCTTTTCGTCAACGTTTTTTTCAAAATAAATGCCACCTAAAATAACCCCATCAAATGGATCTGTAGGCATATTCAAATAAACAGGGACGACTCTTGTTTGACCAGCAGGAACAGAGACTTTATCTTCTTTGAGCTTAGCGATTTCTGTCATTGGATATAATAAAGTATCGTCTAATTTTGGATTAAGATTTGTATAATCAATTAAGCCGTTCCGATTTGTGACGGCATTTGTAATATGGCAATTTATTTCTATCGGTTCATTTGTACTGTTAAAGATTTCGATATAAAGTGTTTGTTTTTGTTTCGGCTTCATTTTTAAATCAAAATAGGTTTGATTTTTATCGATTTGGTTGTCAGGAATAATAGCTCTCACCGAGTAGCCAACAGAATTATCCTTAGCAAAAACAGGGATGATTGAGTATCCAATCGAACAGAAAACAAGAATAATAGCTATACATATTTTAATAAGTTGTTGCATCATACTCCCCCCTTACTTTTAGCATCAGTAAAAAAGCCCGTTCTTCAAACGGGCGAGTTATTAAATTAGGGTGCATCAGACAATGTCCATGTCAAGGTCGATTTATACACGCCTTCTTTTGCTACGCCTCCAGGTATTGTTAATGTCACTTTGTGATTTAACGGTTCTCCTTTTGCGCACCATTTTGTAACCCAAGAACCTCGTCCTTCGTTTTCACTAGCAGAAACAACTTTACTAGCTGTTAGTCCATCTGTAGCTAAATCAAATGTTTCCGGAATAGGCGCAATATACTGGTTATCGGTACTTGATAGACATTCTCCACCTGTAAAGTGTAACATCGCTCCTTTTAAAGCAGTTGTTGTCCTATCATCGAAAAATGGTGTTGCTTTTACTTCAACTTGCCAGCCTGTTGCATTTCCACGTTTATCTGTTACTTGGATAAATGGGGTAATTGTCGTTGATTGATATTCCTCTTCTTTTAGTGATAGTTTGTGATTACCAAATGCAATAGACGATACATAATCTAAACTTAATGGGCCGGCATGACCTGTTGCACCGTCATCATCGGGGTCTGGAATATACGGTTCATCAGGATTATCGGGATCAAGAATATCTGGAATATCGGTGTCTTCTTCAAATGTAATGGTTGCTTTTGATGTACCTGTTGATTGAGAAGCCGCGTCAGCGGACATAACTAAAGCAGGTAAGCATGGTGACATGATGAGCAGAATGATAACAATTAAATATTTATCAATTCTCATGATAAATTCCTCCTCTTTATCCTTAAATGGTTTGTAAAACTAAGGTGTATTCTCTAATGTCCAGTGGATCGTCGTAGAGTACTCTTGATCTGGTAAAGCATGAGACGGATTAACTTTCAATAGAATACCTTCGCTTTTTTTCCAGGTAACTGTCATCTCATTGTTTTCACCAGTTATACCCTCATAAATTAATACACCATCCTGCAAATAATACTCTTTGCTATCTTTTCTATATATTAGTGCATTCGGATTAAGCTGAAGTCCATTTTTGGTAGATAGCGGATTAGGAGCTTTCGCCGTAATCTTCCACTTCGCTCCCTGGCCACGCGTATCTTTAACTTGTACAGACCAATAATCATCTTGTCGTGGAATAAGTACCTCCTGAAGTTGAATCTTTGTTTTTTTAAAAGGTAATGTTTCAGGAACAGTTAATTCAAGTCTGACTCCTTTTACGACGATGGTGGCAGGTTGACTTTCATTACCAAAGCTATCCGTTACTGTAACTGAAATAGATGATTGAGCTTGCTGAATTGGAATTTGCACAGTGAAGTGACCCTGCTCATCCACTTTCCCTGTATAGCTGTTACCATCTTCTGTATAAACAGTTGCCGTCGTCTTTGGTTCTCCCACCCCAGTTACAACTGTATCTTTGTCCGTTACTTCATGAACAGTAGGAGCGTCAGGGAATTTGCTTGTTTCAAGTTGGGCAGAATCCCCTTCAGATATTAAAATTTCTAAATTAATGAGTGCATCTTTGGCAGCAAGCCCATAAAAGGTAAGTATCCTATCACGCTGAGGTGGTAAAGAAGAAATGCCTAGTTGATCTAAGTCAATCGTTAATGCGGCAGATAATGAAGAAACGAGTGATAAGTTTAGAACAGATGTTTTCTCTCCTGTTACCATCCCTAATGAAGGATCGACTACTAATGAGCTGCCTTTGATTGTCCCTTTAATTGGTAAAAGCCCTAATAATAGTGGAATCCGATAGTTAATCTGTGCTGCTTCCTTGAAGTGCGGGTGTTCCAATGCAAATTTAAGTTCGTCAGAGAGCTTGAATACAAATTTTTGCTTATTAATTAGGCCCAATTGTAGTATAGGAGTTCCTGTTAGTGTTAATTTGAGTTTTCCATTTTCATAACGAGCAGTTAATTTTTGATTTTCTAGCAAACTTATATTAGCGGCAGCTAGCGCTTTATGTTTATTTACAGATGGGGTAACAGTTGGATTAGAGCTAAGTGATAGTGAGAATGGTAAAAGAAGAAAACATAAAATAATGGTGACCATCATTAAGTTTTGCAGTCGTTTATTCATATGATTCCCTCACAATTTTTATTTAATGAGGTGAGTTAAATGAACTTCCTATCTTTATTATAACGGGCCAAAACGCTTGCAACAATAGGTTTGGCACTACTTTAACGAAGATGTCAGCATTCATAAATTTGACATTTCTATTTATTAAAAATTGCATGAACTATATATTGTTAGGAATGTTTATAGTCCTAAAGAACTATTGGTTTCTACTTATTATGTTATTTAAGAA
The DNA here is from genome assembly GCF_036516575.1 of Cerasibacillus sp. Classification (NCBI taxonomy): domain Bacteria; kingdom Bacillati; phylum Bacillota; class Bacilli; order Caryophanales; family Bacillaceae; genus Cerasibacillus; species Cerasibacillus sp. The sequence goes on along the minus strand of NZ_DATBTY010000003.1, from coordinate 4,277 downwards.
TCATTAATTAGCATCTGTATTGAACGCTAAGACGCGTGACTTATATCACTATTCATCCATCTCTTTCCTAAATTTACACAACCTTTACAATCGCTTTATACTTCCTTAATACTTCTTCTCTATACTTGAACTTGAAGGAGAGAGGCCTTCGAAAGACATATTTCCTAATAAAAAGGGAGGACATTTTAATGAAGTTGAAAAACATTTTCATGGCCTTGATGATTGCTGTATTAGCAATTGCACTTGTTGCTTGTCAAGGAGACTCAGAGAAAGAAAAAGAAGGGGAAGACAAGAGCAACACAGAACAAAAAGATAATGAGAATAATAAAGAAGAAAATAAAGAAGCAGCTGCCGACTTAGAAGGCAGTGTCGTCATCGATGGTTCTGGAACAGTTTATCCATTAATGGCGAAATTAGCTGAAGAATATATGAGTAACGAACAATCAGGTGTATCAGTAGAAGTTAGCCGTGCTGGTACAAGCGCAGGATTTAAAAAATTCTTAGTTGAAGACGGAACAGATTTTAACGACGCTTCTCGTCAAATTAAAGACGAAGAGAAAGCAGAAGCTGACAAGCTTGGTTTGGAAGTTAAAGAATTAAAGGTAGCACTTGACGGACTTACTTTTGTTATTAATAAGGAAAATGACTGGGCGACTGAAATGACAGCTGAAGATTTGAAGAAGATTTTCCTTGCTGACGGTGGCGTAACAAAATGGTCTGATATTAACTCAGATTGGCCAGATGAAAAAATCAACACATACGGACCAAATGAAAACCATGGAACATATGAATTTTTCTATGAAAATATTTTAGAAGAAAAAGATTTAGTAGATGATGTTGATTTACAACAAGAATATCCAACGCTTGTAAAAATGATTGAAGAAGATAAAAACGGAATTGCATTCTTCGGATTTGGTTACTATGTAAATAACACAGATAAACTACAAGCAGTAAGCGTTGACTTTGGTAATGGAGCCGTTGAACCTTCACTTGATACAATCGCTGAAGATGGTGACTATGCAGATTTCACACGTCCAGTATTTACTTACTTAAACGTGGATAATGCAAAAGAAAAACCACAAGTTCTTGATTATGCGATTTATGTTATGAACAATATCAATAACTTTGCTGGAGAAACTGGTTTCGCGCCTATTCCAGATGCTGAAGTTGAAGAAAGTGTTTCATTCCTAGAAGGTCTAAAGTAATTTACAGACAAGCATATAATCATACAAGATGAGGACAATTTACCGTTCTCATCTTGTTCCTTTAATTAGTATAGGTTGGAAATCATTGGTTTGAAAGGAAACTTATTATGCAGACAAATAATGAGCCTGTTGATGTACAGAAATTGATTGCTAAAAAGAAACAATCCAAGAATCTATTTCTTAAACTAGAAAAAGCCATCCCAGTTTTATTGTTTCTCATTGCAAGCATTTCAGTATTGACGACAATTGGGATTATATATACGTTGTTTTCAGAGACAATTGAGTTTTTTAAAGAAGTGTCTATCGTAGAATTCTTTACAGGAACGGTCCTTAAACCGCTAAGCCAAGACCCCAAGTTTGGTGTTCTACCATTAATCATGGGAACCCTGACTTCAACCGTGATTGCGATGTTCGTAGCTGCACCGATTGGGTTAATGACAGCTATTTACTTAAGTGAATTTGCCTCTGATCGTATTCGAAAAACATTTAAACCACTGCTTGAGATCTTAGCAGGTATTCCGACAATCGTATACGGGTTCTTTGCATTCACTTTTGTTACACCATTGCTAAAACATATTATTCCGGGACTTGAAACAACAAACATTCTAAGTCCAGGGATTGTTATGGGAATTATGATTATCCCTATGATTGCTTCGCTCTCTGAAGACGCGATGAGTTCTGTTCCAAATACAATGCGTGAAGGCGCGTTAGCACTTGGAGCAACTAAATTAGAAGTAGCGACACGTGTTGTTATTCCAGCTGCTTTTTCTGGAATTGTCGCTTCATTTGTTCTCGCAATTTCAAGAGCAATCGGTGAAACAATGATTGTTACGATCGCTAGCGGAAGCTCCAAAAATTTCACATTCGATCTTACTCAATCCATGCAAACGATGACCGCCTATATTGTAGAAGTAACAGGCGGAGATGCTCCAGCAGGATCGACCATTTATTACAGTTTATACGCTGTTGCGATGACATTATTTGTCTTTACATTACTCATGAATCTACTTGCTCGTTATGTCTCACGTAAGTTTAAGGAAGAGTATTGATATGACCCAGGAGGAATTTAAAATGAAGTATATAGATGCCGCACAAGTGCATAAACGCATGAGTATCCGGTTGTTTATTAATACACTTGCTAAAATAATTTTCTTCCTATCAACGATTTTCGGCCTTGTCGTTTTAGGAATCCTAATCTACCGTGTTTTTTCTGATGGAGTTAGTTGGATTAATATGGACTTTCTAACAGGGAAATTGTCGACTGATCCAGAAAAGGCTGGGATTTTAGGGGCGATTCTCGGAACGTTATGGCTAATGATTGTTGTGGCACCGGTAACGATGTTTCTCGGCGTCGGGACGGCAATCTACCTCGAATTATATGCTAAAAAAGGTAAATTCCAAGCGTTTATTCAAACAAACATTGCGAACTTGGCAGGTGTACCATCCATTGTTTATGGGATTTTAGGGATGACGGTTTTCGTCCGTGCATTAGACATGGGAAACATCGTTCTTGCTGGGGGATTAACTATGTCTCTACTCATTCTTCCAATTACAATCGTTGCCAGTCAAGAAGCGATTCGGGCGGTACCCCACCATTTAGGTGAGGCATCATATGGGATGGGAGCAACGAAATGGCAAACGATTAAAAACATTATTTTACCAGCAGCCCTTCCTGGCATTTTAACAGGAGCGATTTTGTCTTTGTCACGGGCTATTGGTGAAACAGCACCACTTGTTGTAATCGGAATTCCAGCTTTACTCATTCCGTTTCCAGGCAGTATTTTTGATAAATTTACTGTCTTACCGATGCAAATTTATTATTGGACACTAGATTCATCTTTAGTTGAAGAATATGCATATCTCGCATCAGCGACAATCATTATCTTATTACTTGTCCTTCTTTTATTAAATACAACGGCTATTGTGATTCGAAATAAGTTTCAAAAACGTTATTAATTATGAAAAGGAGTGTTTCTCATGGCAGGTGTAATGACAGCTATTCCACGCCCAGAAGTTAAAAAACGGGCAAATATTGAAGTGTTAAGAACACCAGGACAAGAGAAAGAAGTTGTTTTCGATACACAAAATTTAAATTTGTGGTACGGCGAGAAACAGGCGTTAAAGGATATTAATCTTGATATTCGTGAAGAAGAGGTCACAGCGATTATTGGACCGTCTGGATGTGGAAAATCGACGTATTTAAAGACATTGAATCGAATGGTAGAACTTGTTCCTTCAGTTCGAACAACAGGGGCTATCCATTATAAAGGAAAAAGTATTTTTGATAAATCTTTACAAGTTGAAGAGTTACGTACACAAGTCGGAATGGTTTTCCAAAAACCGAACCCATTTCCAAAATCAATCTATGAAAATATTGCCTATGGGCCTAAAATTCATGGGATCCGCAATAAAATGATTCTCGATGAAATTGTTGAAAAGAGTCTTAGAGGCGCATATATATGGGATGAAGTAAAAGATCGCCTTCACGACAATGCTTACGGTTTATCCGGTGGTCAGCAACAACGACTCTGTATTGCAAGATGTCTTGCAATCGAACCTGATGTTATCTTAATGGATGAACCGACATCAGCGCTTGACCCGAAATCAACTTTGAAAGTTGAAGAATTGATTCGTGAGCTAAAGAATGATTATGCGATTGTAATTGTAACGCATAATATGCAACAAGCATCACGGATTTCAGATCGAACAGCATTCTTCCTTGATGGAGAAGTGGTTGAATATGATCGTACAGATGTGATTTTTAATGAACCGACTGATCAACGGACAGAAGATTATATTAATGGACGATTTGGTTAAGTTGTTTCCTGTTACCCCTTTGTATTTTAATATAGATGAAAAAAGACTGTTCCCTAGTGGAGCAGTCTTTTTTGTTGAAAATGAGCGGCGTAGGTCTGAAACCGCGCGACCCCCTGCTATAGTACCTATATAGTAGACAATTTTAGAAAACCGCACAACCCAGATTGTATTATGATAGATAATAGGGATTAGGGGGAGTGGTTTATAAAATGAGTAAAAAAAAGAGATATGCATTTGAATTAAAGAAGCAAGTTG
>NZ_DATBTY010000002.1:0-56378 GCF_036516575.1 Cerasibacillus sp. | reverse complement strand
ATAGGAGATAGGAAGTTTTTTCATGGAAATTTTAACTGGAAATATGGTAAGTTCATAGTAGTCATAAAAATTTCCGTTGATTTATTAATTATTTTTAGGGGGTATACAAGATGGATTTGAAAACGGTTTCAATAAAACGTGAAGGAGCAGTTTCCATTGTCGAGGTGAATCATCCACCGGCAAACACGCTGTCTTCTGAAACGATTACTGATTTGAGAAAGGCTTTTGGTAAATTGAAAGATGACCAAGAGACTCAAGCGATCGTTGTGACTGGTGCGGGACGCTTCTTTGTTGCGGGAGCAGATATTAAGGAATTCACAGATGCATTCGGTGACTATGAGAAAGCGTATGGCATGGCCGAAGCTGGGCAAAAATTGTGTGATGAGATTGAGGAAATGAAAAAGCCTGTCGTTGCCGCGATTAATGGGGCAGCGCTTGGTGGTGGCTTGGAGCTTGCTATGGCGTGTGATTTAAGAGTTGCTGCGGATGATGCGATTTTAGGATTGCCGGAACTGAATCTCGGGCTCATTCCAGGATTTGGTGGAACACAGCGCCTGCGTGACATTGTTGGAACAGCAAAAGCGATTGAAATGGTGTTAACGAGTAAACAAGTGAACGGTAAAGAAGCAAGTGGCATGGGGCTTGTCCAGGCGTCGGTTGCTAAGGATGAAGTGGTCGATACGGCTTTAGCTCTGGCGAAATCCCTCATTGAAGGCAAAAGCATGACGAGCGTGACGCGTGCCCTTGAATGTATTGTTAAAGGTGAAAATGAAAGTCTTAAGCACGGCCTTGAGCGCGAGCGTAATCGTTTTGCTGAATTGTTCTTGACTGAAGATGCCAAAGAAGGCGTCACAGCGTTTATTGAAAAACGTAAGCCTGAGTTTAAACATAAGTAGTTTTGGTAGATTACATACCGAGTTGGGCAGAGTCATTCAGATGGTGGACTGAGCTGAGTTCTCTGGCCTGGCATAAAGGCTCAATCTGATGTAGAGCTGATTTTTATTTTGGGAATGTATCCTAACCAAGCGGGACCATCCTACGTAACGATTTTTGTTTGAAAATTTGTCCCAAAATAATCAGCACAATCAACTCACAAATGTGGAAATCGATTTTTCTAAAGAGGCGCATTCCTCTGTGATATCATTAAAAAAGTGATTGACTGCTCGCTTGGAAGTATAGTAGTCTTATGAAAATTTTGTGGTGGAGTTGTCCACCTATCCTATAAATCATCGGGGATTGCGGTTCCCCACTTTATAACTATTAATAACAAAGGGAGGCGTTTTGATGGGTGACGTGTTGTTTTCAAAGGAAAAAAATGGTCTAGGGGTGATCACGCTCAATCGTCCAAAAGCATTAAATGCGCTGAACGATGAGATGCTAAAAGGAATTAATGAAACGTTGAAAGAATGGCGTGACGATGATGCCGTTCAGGTTGTTCTGTTTGACGCGGCCGGTGACCGAGCATTTTGTGCCGGGGGTGACATTAAGACACTTTATGAAGCAAGGCAAGGTGGTGCCAAGATTGAAGAGGCAGTTGCCTTTTTCGACATAGAGTACGAAACCGATGAGTTAATTTATGATTATCCGAAGCCAATTGTCGCCAATTTGGACGGCATCGTCATGGGTGGTGGCGTCGGGTTGACATATGGGGCAGATTTTAAAATTGTTACCGAAAAAACGAAATGGGCGATGCCTGAGATGAATATTGGATTTTTCCCAGATGTCGGTGCGGCCTATTTTCTAAATAAAGGTCCAGGCATGGCTGGACGTTATGCCGTTTTAACAGCCCGCACGCTCGGCGCAGCGGATGTGTTGTATATGGAAGCGGCTGATGCACACGTTCAGACTGAGCAGTTGGTCAAACTACTTGATGAATTGAAATCTGAGGATTGGCTAGCTGGCAATGTGGAGAAGCGTCTATCAGCCCTTGTTGAAAAATATGCTTCAACTCCAGAAGAATTGGGTGAACTCCATAGATTGCAACCAGTCATCGACAAGCACTTTGGCCATGACACGCTGGAGGAAATCGTGGCGTCTCTTGAGGGCGAAGAAAGTGAGTTTGGAGAAAATACGAGGAATAGATTGTTAGAAAAATCACCGGTATCATTGAAGGTAACACTGGAACAACTTAAACGTGGCGAAGGAAAATCATTTGGTGAATGTCTCGCAACAGATTTAATAATAGCTGAGAATTTTATGAAACATGATGACTTTTTCGAAGGTGTCCGCTCCGTCCTCGTTGACAAAGACCACAACCCGAATTATAAATATAAAACACTTGAGGACGTGTCAGAAGAACTGGTTGAATCATTCTTTGAAAAATAAAAAGTCGACGCTTAAAAAATAAAAAGGAGATTTTCTGCAGTCGCAGAAAATCTTCATTTTTTTATGAGCCATTAGCGAGTGGTTGCGCGATTCTGGCCTGAAGTTGCGCGATTTTGACCCGGGATCGCGCGTTTCGGCCTACCAGTATACATTAAAAATAGATAAAACGCCTATCGTTTCAACGATAGGCGTTTTCTAGTTACGCTAAGGCAGTCACTTACACCGTGCAATGTCAAATTTACCTACGAATCAAAACCATCTCTCGGTGACGACTTTTTTCCTTGTGTAGAACTGAACGCCGTCTTTGCCGTTGGTGCCGAGGTCGCCGAAGAATGATGCTTTGTTACCAGCGAAGGCGAAGAAGGCCATTGGTGCTGGGACGTTGACGTTAATACCGACCATGCCGGCGTCGATTTCATTTCTAAATTGTTGTGCGTGTTTGCCGCTTGATGTGTAGATGACGGCACCGTTAGCAAATTTGGATTTATTCGTAAGCGCGATGGCTTCATCTAAATCTTTGACGCGAACGATACTTAAGACAGGTGCGAAAATTTCATCTTGCCAAATTTTCATATCTGGATTGACATGATCAAAAATGGTCGCGCCTACATAGTAGCCGCCCTCTTCTTTTGAAGTAGACTCACCTTTTTCACGCCCATCAACGAGAAGCTCGGCACCTTCTTCTACTCCTTTTTCAATGTAGCTAAGGACGCGTTCTTTATGCGATTGACGAATGAGTGGGCCGACGAAATTGGCTTCATAGCGCCCGTCACCGACATCGAGTTTTTTCGTTTCTGCAACGAATGTTTCAATAAACTTATCGGCAATGTCATCAACGACTGCGACGACAGATGTTGCCATGCAGCGCTCTCCACTACTTCCGAATGCGGAACCGATGATACCTTGGACTGTTTTCTCTAAATGGCAGTCAGGCATGACGACGGAATGGTTTTTTGCACCTGCTAATGCTTGAACGCGCTTGCCGTGGGCTGTTCCTGTTTCATACACATGGCGCGCCACTGGCTCAGATCCGACGAAAGAAATCGCTTCGATGTCTGGGTGTTCAAGCATCCGGTTTACAACGTCCTTCCCACCGTGGACTAAATTAAGTACACCTTTTGGAAAACCGGCTTCATAGAATAGGTCGACTAGTTTTTCGGCTAATAATGGTGTACGCTCAGATGTTTTTAATACAAATGTATTTCCACATGCGATGGCTAGTGGGAACATCCATAATGGGACCATCATCGGGAAGTTGAATGGTGTGATGCCACCGACAACTCCGAGTGGATAGCGCCAGATGGAACCGTCGATCCCTGTGGCGATGTTTGGCAGTGCGTCGTCCATCATCATGCTCGGTGTTGATGTGGCGAGCTCGACCACTTCGATCCCACGCTGGACTTCGCCACGTGCGTCTGTTAATGTTTTTCCATTTTCCATCGTAATGATTTGTGCTAATTCTTCTTTTTCACTTTCTAGTAACTGTAAGTATTTGAATAGTGGACGTGTGCGACCTGGTACTGATTTCTTCGACCACTCTGGAAACGCTTTGAGTGCCGCTTCGACTGCTGCATCCACATCTTCTGACGTTGACAATGGGACGTAGGCGAGTGTTTCACCGGTCGCTGGGTTTGGCACTTCTTCTTGTTCTGTCCCCCGTGAATCGACCCACTGATCACCGATAAAATTTTTAACGACTTTCATATCTGTTTCAATCATTCTGTTCAATCCCCTTCCCTGTTCGTTTTTTTATTTTCTCATATAATACGGCCATGTCTTTGTCGCCATATCCTTCTTGTTCAGTTTCCGTGTAAAGGTTAAGTAATTGTTTACTAATCGGTAAATTCAATTGATGCTGTTCTGCTAAATCCATCGCAAAACCGAGATCTTTTAATAATAGGGAAATCGTAAATCCTGGGTTGTAGTCTTGTTCCGCGATGAATGTTTTATAATTCCGTTCATAGATACGACTTTGCCCATAACTCACATTTAACATGTCGAAAAGTTGGTCGAGATCAATGCCCTTCTTATTGGCAATTTGTAATGCTTCACTCACACCTGCTGTATAAAAGCCGATTAATAAATTATTAATCAGTTTGACGGTCGTACCACTATCAATCGTTTCAGCGACATGGAAGCAATTGGCTCCTAAATGGTTTAACAGTGGTAAAACTTGTTTAAACACTTTTTCAGAACCACCGACCATAAATGTGAGTGTTCGCTGTTCTGCGCCAATGACTCCACCACTAACTGGCGCAGCTAGAAAAGCAATGCCTGCTTCTGATGCAGCATCAGCTATTTTCTCATTCGTTTCTGGAGCGACAGTACTCGTATCGACTAAAACGACTTCTTTATGGCTATGAGCAATTAAGCCATCATCGCCAAGAAAAACCGCTTCTGCCGCTTTTGACGATGGTAAACTTGTCAAAACAACATCACATTCGGCAGCGATGTCTGCTACTTTTTCCCTTACCTCACCCCCTGCATTGACAAATTTCGTCTCAGCTTGTTTGTTCAAATCAAAGCCAATGACTTGATAACCATCTTCAATCAGGTTAGTCGACATCGGCATCCCCATATTACCTAACCCGATAAAACCGATTGTTTTCATAGAATCGCTCCTCCCTTTTCTCATCCTTATTTCGACAAAAATTTCCCGGGAAATATAGCATTAATATTTTTTCATGTGCTAATAAAAAATATGTTGCTTAAACTTGCGCCTTTACACTTTGTACTTTTCAGTGGCAATCATATGTTCAGCAATTTTTCTTTTTGTTAAAAATAAGTTGCTATACATCGGCACGGTGCAGTTTTTCACTGTTTCAACCATCAAGGCTTGGTCACTTCCTGCAATCTCTAAAGCGGCAATCAGTCGATTTGCAGCTGTTTTTATTCTTTGAAATCCTTCCTCACAAATGGCAGAAACAATCCACTGATGAATAGAATCTGCTCTTTCATGAGACTGTGCCCGATAATAGGCTGCTTTCATGCGATAAATATCTATTAACATATCTGCAATGACACCTAGTTGGTCTTGATGTTTATCTTGAGCTTCGCGGTCCATCAAAGGCATTTTTTCAAGAATCATATTTAATATATTCAACGATTCATTGATAAATTTGCTATTTCGGTCATTTTCTCCAACAAATTCGGCAAGGGGCTTTGTTTGATTTTGCTTAAAAAATGCCTTAGCAACGGTCAGTCGGTTAATTTCATTTGTCCCTTCAAAAATCCGATTGATTCGGGCATCGCGGTACATCCGAGCGATGGCATATTCCTCCATAAACCCGTAACCACCATGGATTTGCAGAGTCTCATCGACAACGTGATGCAGCATTTCGGAACTTGCAACCTTGTTCATAGCACAATCCATCGCAAAAACAGATAAGTTGTTTGAATCTGAAACTTGATCTAGTAAACCGGCTGTATAATAGGCCATGCTTTCCGCCCCGTAAATGCCAATCGCCATCTCGGCAATTTTTTCTTGGATGAGCGGAAAGTTGATAAGTTTTGTAGAAAATTGTTCACGTTCTTTTCCGTATTGAATCGCGATTTCAAGTGCTTGTTTCGCCATACCAATATTGGAAAAGGCAAGTTTCAAGCGCGCGACATTTAAAATATTTAAGGCGATATAATGACCTTTGCCAACGGTGCCGAGCACATGTTTATTCGGAACGTTTACACGGTCTAAAATAAGTGTCGCTGTCGATGATCCTTGGATGCCGAGCTTTTTCTCTTCTGGGCCAACTGAGACACCGTCTTGATCGCGCGTCACAATAAATGCTGTAATCCCTTCATTTGTATTAGCAAAAACAACGAAAACTTGTGCGACATGTGCATTGGTGATCCACTGTTTTTCTCCAGTTAATGTCCATGACTGTGACTCTTCATCCCAAGTCGCTCTAGTTCTTGCGGCTAACGCGTCAGAGCCAGCATTTGGTTCGGTCAGTGCATAGGCGCCAATCCACTCGCCTGATACGAGTTTTGGAACAAATGTTTGTTTGTGATAATCGGTCCCATAGTAAACATATGGAAGTAAACCGACACCTGAATGAATATTAAAAGCGACACTGAAGGAAGCTGCGTAACCCATCTTCTCAGCAATAATTCCGGACATTTTCTTACCTAATTCAAGTCCACCATAATCTTCTGGGACTTCAACGCCCATCAAACCGAGCTCCCCGGCAGCAGTAAAAAGTTTACGCGTGAGATCATAATCATGCTGTTCAATCTGTTTTAAGTATGGCAAAATATCTTCATCCACAAATTGTGACACCGTCTGCGCAATCATCTGTTCTTCTTCTGTCAAATGATCCGCTGTGAAAAATTCTCCCGCTTCTCCTCTCGTCGGAAATATCATTTTTGACTCCAAAATTTCCATATATCCAACCCCTCTTCGTTGGCATGGTTTTTGTTTAATACACAGAGTCACTCCTCACGCCATCGTACTTTGATAATGATTTATGAGTCTGCCCCTTTTTTATTGTTAAAATGTAGGGTGCTGGGGGCTCCCCGGAATGGTAGGCTTCGCGCCCTTTTGTTGATAGGTGCTGCCTTCGATGAGCAGGTCCACTTTCAAAGATTGCTCTCGATTTCTAGATATTTTCGCTCCGTCACGGGCCATAACAGACTGATTTTTTTAAGAAAGAACACGCCACTCATTAAACGGTTTTCGCTACACATCTCATGCATGTTCACTTCTCTCCCAAAGAACAAGCATTACCCCAAACCAGATTCACCCCCGCACTAAGGTTTTGCCCCACCCATTTTTTACGATTGAGCGCTTGCTCGAAATTTGGCGATAATAGACAATGCCTCTGTATGTTAACGCAAGAACCTTCTTTCATTTATCAATCTCACACTCTATACCTGAATTGAATTGTTCTGTTACAAACATTCTTTCAAAAGTCGAGCACGCCCCATCGAACTCACACTTTCCTCACAAATCTACCTTATGTTAAAAACGACTCATGACTTAAAACGTTTATATTTTTACATTAATCATTATGTTTATCGGGAATTGCGGTACTTCCCGGATTTCCTTTTTTACCTAAATATTGTATACTGTAAAGGTTGCAGTTTTACTAGCCTGCAATTGTTGGTGAGTTAACACTAATCAATGGTGACACCTTTAAGACGTTTTTACACGATGACTGTCTACAAGACTACTACCTCTCGTAGACCGTACAAATTCTGATCTTGCTCATTCCACCGAACTTTGATCAGCTCTTGTGTGTAAATCAATCTTATGCATTGGAATGCTATCAATATGACTCGCCAACATAATGGACACGTGGTCGGAAGAGTCGATTGTTTGCATGTTGCTCGATAACATGTGCGCTCAAACCGGCCGCACGTGATCCAAAAAATATCGGTGTATACAATGGAATTGGGATATTTAACAACCAGTATACTGGTGCCGCATAGTAATCTAAGTTCGGATAAATTCCAATTTCTCTTTCCATGACCCTTTCTCCCGCTTCACACATTTCAAGTAATGTATAATCGCCTTTTAATTCACATAATTGCTTGAGCGCATCTTTCATAACGAGGGCGCGTGGGTCCATCTTTTTCATATAAACACGGTGACCAAAGCCCATGATTTTTTCCTTATTTTGTAATTTACTCATAATATATTGTTCATAACCAGAAGCTGAATCAACTTCCCTAAGCGAGTACATAACCGCTTCATTTGCGCCACCATGTAAATGACCTTTTAACGATGCAACCGCTCCGGTTAAAGCACCATATAAATCTGATAAAGTCGATGCGATGACACGAGCTGTAAATGTTGAGTTTGGCATTTCGTGTTCACTATAAAGTAATAGCGATTGGTCAAAAATCTTTACCTCTGTTTCTGTTGGCACTTCCCCGGTAATCATGTAAAGGAAGTTAGCACTGTAAGATAAATCAGCACGAGGCTCAATGGGTTCCTTTCCATTTAAAATATGATAGCTATTAGCTACTAATGCTGGAAGTTTCGCCATCATGAGATAAGCACGTTCTTTATTTGTTTCTTCACTTGCATCTTCAAGATTTTTATCATAGCCTGCTAGACATGAAATCCCCGTTCTAAGACTATCCATTGGATGTGTTTCTTCTGGTAATTGTTTTAAAATATGATAGATTTCTGTTGGCAGATTGTACATTCCTTTTAACTTAGATTCCAGTGCTTCTTTTTCTTCAGCGCTTGGTAAAGCTCCTTCTAAGAGTAAATGCAAGACATCAAGATAATCCCTTTCTTGGGATAACTCGATTAACTCATGCCCACGAATGATAATCTTTTCTTGCTCCGTATCAAGAAATGAAATCCCTGTTTCTGATGCTATAACCCCTTCTAACCCAGGTACAAATTTACTCTCTGTTTTCACAACATATTCCCCCTGTTATTTTTTTAATAAAACCACCACAAAATGTAAGCGATTACAATTAGTGCATAATTTTCTAAGCCTCCTTTCTAATAGTGAGATTAAGTCCATTTGTATAATTGTATACCGTTATTAGTTGCTATTGTATCATTATTAATCTCTAGATTCAATAATTTTCTGATTCTTGTAAAGAGGGAATCTAATTTAATAATTATTATTACTTAGCCTTAGTTGGTAAGGAAAGATCGAAAAGTATTGATATAAACGGATTTGTCATATATCCTTCACATCCACACATTGAAAACAACTTATACTATTGGTAAAATGGATGTGATAAATTGTTTGATTCTGTTAGATGTGGTACGATAGATTTTCGCAGTATACGTAGATATAAGATGATGTTGCGGTTATGAGGTGTACAAAGGAAGTTTCCCATAAAGTGGAGATGGGTATTCATGTTGTGCTCAACCAATGAACCCGACATCATCTTTGTATGTTCAAAGGGGGAGTTACTTTGCTGCCAATCGAACGTAGAAATCGAATCAAAGCATTGATTAAGGAAAAAGAACATATGAAAATTGCTGAACTGAGTGAGTTACTTGATGTCTCTGAAATGACCATTCATCGCGATTTAAAACCGTTGATTGACGAGGGGGTTGTCATGAAAACATTTGGTGGTGTCACACTTGCGAAAGATCCACCACAGGCCCAGATTCCAGATAATGCATGTGTAATCTGTCGTCGGCCGATTTCTGAGCGGTTAGCATACCGAATTATTTTAAAAAATAATGAAATAGAAATGGCTTGCTGTTCACATTGTGGATTAATGCGCCATCAACAACTCGATGACCAAGTTATGCAAGCGCTCACGCATGATTTTCTGAAGCAAACAACGATCAATGCAGTGTCGGCGTGGTATGTCATGGATACGTCACTGGTAGTGGCCTGTTGTCAACCACAAGTTTTGTCTTTCGAATCAAAAGAATATGCCGACAAATTTGTGAAGGGGTTTGGCGGGCAAGTATATCCATTTAATGAAGCCATCATTGCCCTTGACGAAAAAATGAGAGGTGGCGGCTGTTGCCATCATTAATTTTTACTCTGTATTGAGATGATCCACGGGGCGAGACCTGATCAATTTTCTTGTATAGAGCTTTTCCATGGCAAGGAAGGGGTCTTTAAGTGTTATGATCAATAATTGATTGGGTAAGTTTTTTGTGCCATCATTATTATATTTTTTTGAAAGGAGCTTTATATTCATGAAGCGAATGAAACTAGTTATTTTATTAATTGGACTTTCTCTCATATTAGCAGCTTGTGGTAAAGAAAACATCGAGACAAATATGAGTGAAGATGTCATAGATTTCGAGTTTACAACACAGGATAATGAAAAGTTAAGTCTAGATGATTTAAAAGGACAATATTGGCTGGCTGATTTTGTTTTTACAAATTGTACGACTGTCTGTTTGCCGATGACGACGAATATGTCTAATCTACAAGACATGATGAAAGAAGAAGGTCTTGATGAAAAGATTCAGCTCGTCTCATTCTCCGTTGATCCTGACCGTGATACACCTGAGGCGCTCAAACAGTATGCTGAAGATTATGATGCTGACTTAAGCAACTGGACATTTTTAACAGGATATGATTTTGAAACGATTAAAGAAATCTCAATCAAATCATTTAAGAGCCTGTTAGCTGAGCCACCTGAGGATGATGACCAAGTCACTCATGGGACGCGATTCTACCTCGTTAACCCTGAAGGAAAAGTAATCAAATATTATAACGGTACTGAATCAGCAAGCATGCATACAATTGTCGATGATATGAAAAAGCTAGATTTAGAGTAATAAATAGATATGATTGACGCGGGGGTCGAGCGATTCTGGCCCGGGATCGCGCGATTTTGGCCCAGCAGGATGGGGCGATCTACTTTTTTAGTAGGACGGAAGGCTCCTTCTGTGGTAAAATATTTTTGAGAGGAATCAGGAGGTTTTTTTCATGTATAAAAAATGGCTTTCAATAGTAATGATGCTAGGTATTGTCATGTTTGCCGCAGCGTGTGGCGCAAGTGATGATACAGATGAATTAACACCGTTAGAAGTTGATCTTCAAGTTCCTAAAACAGCAGAAGTTGGCGAATCCGTTGAACTGAAAGCGGTCGTTACATTCGGCGACAAAAAAGTCGACGATGCTGATGACGTTGAATTTGAAGTTTGGGTCGATGGAGAAAAAGAAGACCCAAACAATATGGACGATAGCGATGCAAGTGAAATGATTAAGCCAAACAATGATGGTGACGGCGTATACACAGCCGAAACAACATTCGACAAAGATGCTGTCTATGTTGTCCAAGTTCACGTCACTGCTGAAGGATTGCACACGATGCCCCTACAAAAAGTCACTGTAGGCGACGGTGCGTCAGAGGATGAAGAAGAAAAATAAATATTAATAACAATAAGGGATGTCTATACCGGTTATATCACGGAGACATCCTTTTTATTTTGCTACTGCTTTTATTACCCAGAGTTGGTCGGTGAAGTATTAGAAGTCATTCGCGATATCGCAAAAGATGGCGAAATGGCGATGATTTTAGTCACACATGAGATGGATTTTGCCCAAGAAATCGCCGACCGCGTTGTTTTCTTAGATAATGGGGTCATCGCCGAGGAAGGCACACCTGAAGACGTCCTAGAAAAATCGAATAATGAACGCTTACAGAGCTTCTTACACCGCTTTCGTAATGGGAATGGTTCGTAGGCTTTTTCGGGGGAGTGTTAGAGAGGTATCTTTAGGGGAGCCTCTCTTGTTTTATGGGAAAATATTGACGCGGGGCTGGGCGGTCATGGTAGAGATTGTTTTGGTCGAGATCATTTTTTCCTTAAGTCGTTTCTTATTCTTACATGGCATTGTCGCATTTATTTGCTTACCCCCTATTTCCAACGTATGATTATAATAAAAGTAAATTTTTTTATTCGTCACTGAATAGAATTAAGCTGAGTGTATTTATTTTAGAAAGGTCGTGTGTTCATTGGTAAGATCAATTTTACATTCCATTACCGATCGTGTCGCAACGAAAAAAGGCATGTGGATCACGTTGCTCATCTGGGTCATTGTTGCAACCTTGTTAACGATATTTGCACCTAGTTCGAAAGATTATCAGGTATCTAGTGTGGAAAAACTGCTTCCTGATCATTTAGAATCTGTGATTGCGGAGAAAAAAGTGGATCAGTACTTTAAAGATGCGGACGGCTTGTCAGCTATACTCGTATTTGAAGCGGAAGACGGTGAAGTTCCTGTAACAGATTTAATTCATATTCTAGGCCAAATTGAAGATGAGAATATTAATGGGGTCAAAGAGGTTATTCCCCTTGAGGCCTTACCTCCTCAAGCATTGGAAACATTCTTTTCTGATGATCAATCGGCTGCTTTTCTTCCGCTTACTTTTGAAGAAAACATAGATACGAAAGAAGTCAAAGTAGGATTAGAAAAAATTTATGCCATTGCTGTTGAACAATCAGATGTAAATATGTATGTCACTGGTCCTGCTGGGATTGCTGTTGATACGACTGATTTGTTTACACGAGCAGATCTTGTCTTATTGTTTTCTACTGTAGGGATTATTCTCGTATTATTAATTTTTACATATCGTTCTCCACTATTAGCATTAATCCCACTTCTTGGAGCAGGGTTTGTTTATCAAGTCGTTAACCAAGTTTTAGGTCTTATGGGGAAAGCTGGGGTAGAGTTAGCTAATCAATCGTTGTCAATCATGATGATTTTGCTCTTTGCTGTCGTTATTGATTACTCATTATTTATTTTCTCACGTTTTAGGGAAGAATTGGTGAAAACAGAGAATAAATACGAAGCGATGAAACTCGCCATGAGAGAAATTGGTATTCCAATCTTTTATTCAGGTTCAACGATTCTGTTAGCGATGCTTATCTTGTTTTTCGCCCAGTTTGGAGACTATCGAAATTTCGCGCCGATATTTGGTGTTGCCGTGTTCATCGTAATGATTGCATCTGTCACACTCGTTCCAGCCTTATTCACACTATTTGGACGTCATTCTTTTTGGCCAAAGATCCCTCGGCTTGGAGATGAACTGATTAAATCGAGTTCCGTATGGAAAAAAGTCGGACGTTTGGTGGCAAATAAACCAGTGATATCTGTCGTCATCATTGGGGCTTTCTTAATTTTATCTGCCAGCAATATTTTTAATATTACGTATGAATTTAATACGATGAAATCATTTCCAGATGATATGCCATCTCGCTTAGGATATGAAATATTGGAGGAAAGTTTTAATAAGGGAGATTTAGCACCGACCACTGTCTTATTTGAGTCGGAAGAAAAAGTGTCAGAACAAGATATGACTGTATTAGCTGAGCGTTTATCAGATGAAAAACTCGTCGGTAATGTGCGTATCAATGATATGACAGAAGATGGAAAAGTTATTTCTTATAGCTTAACGTTCTCTGAAGGACCGTATGATGTCGAAACGATGAATGCTTTAGAAAAAATACGTGACAACGGAGAGCAAATTATTTCTGATAGCAACTTAAAAGGTAAGCTTCATTTCGCCGGTGAAACGGCTTATTCTGTCGACAATCGCTTGGTTAGTGACCGTGATTTAATTGTCATCGTTATTTTAGAAACGATTCTCATATTTAGTATGCTTATTTTCTTAACAAAATCATTACGCCTGCCAATATTAATGATGGGAACGATTTTACTATCTTTTGTCGCAGCATTAGGTTTGGGCGTGTTTTTGACCGATGTCCTCTTCGATATCGATACGATCAGTAACCGTGTACCTGTTTATGCCTTTGTATTTTTAGTCGCGCTGGGCATTGACTATAATATTTTTCTCGTATCAAGATATTTAGAGGAGCGCGAACACCATCCAGTTAAAGAAGCCGTCGAAATCGCCGTAGCCAATACAGGTGGCGTCATTTCCTCAGCAGGTATTGTTCTTGCAGCGACATTTGCTGTACTTATGACGCAACCAATTGAGATACTATTTGTCTTTGGCTTTATTGTAGCCGTCGGGATTTTATTAGATACTTTCTTAATAAGAGGTGTATTAATGCCTGGATTACTCGTTTTATTTGAAAAAGATAGACAGAAAAGGAGCAAACAATCAGCTTGAAAACGAGTGATTTTGGCTCGGGGTCGCGCGATTCTGGACCGGGATTGCGCGATTTCGACCTGTCAACGCTCGATTCTGAATCGGCACCGCTCGATTTCAGCACGTGCACTGAATTAAATTGTGAGCTGCACTCAAAACTTTTATCAGATCAGCGATTAAACAATTCTTTTACATCGACATTTTGTCTTTGTACGGGTGAGATTTTAAACATCTTTTTTGTCTGTGTAGAAGCTACAATCAAGTTGAAGTTGAATACGATTAATGTGTGAATAAACTCTGCCATTCGTTTTGCTTAGTCCATCAAAATGCGACCAAATTAATACTCATCACCCAAACGACTATAGTTTTTGCTTAATGACGTAATAACGATATTCACTAAACCAAACACGAGAGCACCTTTAAATGACAATTCAAAATTTGGTAGAATCAACTCAATGACAAATGGAAAAAATATGACCGTCAACACTGCCACTACGACGGATTCTCCGATATAGTAATCATGCACAATTTCAGGGATAAAAGGTGCGAGTATAACAAAGTAGAAAACTGCTGTACTAAAGATCGTATAAATCACAACAAAATAAAACAATTCTTGATTGATGTGATCTTGATCAGCAAAAAACACTCCTTTATAAAGAAGGGCTGTGTCATCAATTGAGAAAAAGCTTAAAACTCCCAGACTAAAAGCCCCAGATAATCCAAATGTGAAAAGTACAAGAATGGTGTATAAAGTCATGGGGATTAAATAACGAAGGACGCGAAACACATATGACATGCCTGGAATTTTTTTAAGTAATGAAACGGTTACTGTAAATAGAACGACTATCCCAATAAAGATGGCTAAATAAAGTAAATTAATTTCCCTCTCCCCCATTTCTCAAGAACATGAACATGGCTGATGTTATTTTCGCAATATTAATTCTTATATTATCAAATAGACTGCGAGATGCAAATGGGTCTGTAGATGCAATTCAATTCATGAGAATCTTACAGCAAACATGAGATAAAAGCAAAGCAAGATTAGCCCGAGTGAACTAGTTAATGTGATGTAGTCCAGGGCTAAAGATAGGGCTTATAGCACTTTGGAAGACTCAATGCGATACAACTCTCGGAGTGAGGTGACACTTACATCGCATTGGATGGCTCAATGCGATATTACTCTTGGAATGAGGTGACACTTACATCACATTGGATAGCTCAATGTCGCATGACTCTCAATATGAAATAACTTCTGTTAAGCTTCGTTGTTAAAGTCTATTAGATTTCCTTCTCATAGCCGGCCACAGAGAACCAAAAACTATCTTTTACGATTGGCTCTGTTAAAGGTTAATGTTGATATTATATAAAAAATAGAACTTCCAATGATTTGGAAGTTCTATATCGTATTATTATCTTCTTCAACTAAAGCACCCGTTCGTATTAGTTCAATATAATCTCCATTTTTCTACCCTTCGTTGTCATCCCTATTGACCTATAAAATTCAATGGCAGACGTATTTTCCTCGGATACTCCCAATTCAATACTATCAACTTTGAGGCTTCTTCCGAAATCAAAAACGTATTTAGTTAATTTTTTTCCGATACCTTTCTTTCTATGTATTTCAGCAACGCATAAACTCTTTATATATAATACTTTCCTCTCTTTAACAAAGGTATTTTCAGTTACTTCTTCTTCCTTTGTCACTACAACGCCGACTATATCACTGCCTATAGTAGCCACAAAAATATGTTGTTTGTCATCAATGAATTGGCTTTCAAAAAACTATTGTTCGACTGGAGTGGAATTCTCTTTATACAAATCTGGTCTTACAAAAACGTGGAATTCATGAACCTGCCTAAATAAATGCAACAATGACTCGTAATCGCTTTGCTTGGCGTTTCAAATAAATATATCCATATTTTTTTACCTCTCAATAATTTTCTAATGATACTCTACCAATTCTCACTCTTGCAACGAATGCCATCTTAAACAATTCTGCCCCGTTGGTTGAACAAGACATAATGTTAAATTACAAATTTTGTTAATCCGATTGTATCATAAGTTTCCGAATTATGTACCAAATTACCTTTAATAATCAAGTCGTTCATAGTTACTTCATTTCTTTGATGTCGAATGATGTTTCTGACATCTGAAACCAAACAAGATAATCGATTAGATACTTCGTGGCAACATCGTTAAATCGTTGTATCCACGCCTTAAATCCTCGGTGATAATTGTTAAATTCCGAATATGTATCTTCAGTAGAACAAAGTGACGGGAGTTACATGACGAACTAATTTAGCAGACTTTCGCAAAGAATGCCCCTCTATCATACACTCCATAAACTTTATCCATTGGTTGAGATGACGGTTTGATATAGGGCTTTATTTGTAAAGTCAGTAAGTGTCTTTTTAATAAATGTCCTACGATTTTCCATAGCACGCAAACATAGTACGCATATCATATGATAAAATTATACATGCATCACAAGACTTGGCGAATATCAGCTTGGTCATTCATAACAACTCGTACTATCTTCAGGCATTAAAAATACAGTAAAGACATTTGTGGAGGACATCATGAGTAAATGGTTTGTATTAAATATTATGCTATTAATCTTCGTTATTTATAAACTGGTCATTCACCCGCTAATTCCAACAATGCCGCTTCCGATTGTATTTGGTTTTCTTGGCTTTTTATTCTTTTTGTTTAATTGGACAAGGCATGCAGTATTTTCAACGATTCGGGATGTGCCCAATAGAGAGACAAAAATAAAGTTTGCCAATCTCTCGAAAAAAGTGCTCCCCTTCCACAAATGGGTTGGCACAAGTGCGTTAGTCATCATCCTCATCCATGCTGGGTTCATCATTAATAAATATGGATTTCCTTGGCATTATGGAAAATTTGTAACTGGTGTCATTGCGCTAGTCATCTTGGCGAGTATTGTAACGACAGGTTGGATGCGACTATTCAGGCCGACGATTACAAAGCGAATGTTACATATTTACTTTGGCGTGTCGTTATTCTGGTTAATTGTGATTCATATTTGGTTATGATTTTTTCTATGATTCTGCTTAATCCTTGAATGGGCGATCCCGGTCCCAACTATGACATTAAGGCTCGGCACGTTTCTGATTGCATTCACCCAATGACTGGAGGGTTATTCGCGCGATCCTGGATAATAATCGAGCGACGATGGGGCAGAATCGAGCGGTGACAACCCAAAATCGAGCAGTGACATGCTAAAATCGAGCGGTGATAAGCCAAAATCGAGCGCTGATGAGGCAGAATCGAGCGGTGATAAGCCAAAATCGAGCGACGACGAGACGGAATCGAGCGATCCCGGAACAGAATCGAGCACTCCCGCTATGCCTGACTTCGGAGTTTTAGTAACGTCGTAGAGATAAATTTCTTTCCCTACAAGCCTCATAAATGTAAGCCTTTACATTGATTTAGAGTAAAATATATGTAAATATAAAGTAAATTTCCACAACTAGTATTGACAGATGGTGAACGTTTTGGTTAAATACAGGTAAGTAAATAGTTTCTTGTATGGAGATGCGGAGATCCACAGAAAAAACCTTGCAACGCTTTTCAAGCATGTTAGGTATTTTTTGTGGTTTTATTTTTGGGAATTTTCACTAAGATGAGCGATTAACCTTTTCCGATCATGTGAATCCTAACCTAAAGTTGTTTTCCGAAATGGCAATGCTCTTTTTTGCTAGAAAGCCAGATTTACTTTCCTTAAGGGGGGTGATTCAACAATTTAATTGAGAGACAACATGTCATTGATAAAGGGGTGGTATTTTGCAGGAGAAACAGAACAGTCAAGGTTCTAATCAATCATTGAAAAAGGGGACTTCCTCGTCAACAGTACTTACAAAAGTAACTCATGCTCGGCCAAAAAATAGCGATTCAGCAAACAAAGACGGTATTCCGCCAACACAATCGCATCAGAACAAACAGCCAAAATCTAGATATCACAGTCAATCCAGGTTGTTTATGTCTGGCATGGTATATTTACTGCCGGCACTTGCTCTGTTAGGTATCTTCTTATTCTATCCGATGGCAAAGACACTATATTTTAGCTTTTTTGAAGTGTCTGGTGGAGGGCAAGTTCAAGAATTTGTTGGCTGGAAGCATTATAAAGAATTGCTTCAATCAGCTGAATTTATTAAGAGTATGAAAGCCACATTATTATTCGTGCTATATACCGTTCCGGCTGAGATTATCATTTCACTATTTTTAGCGACGATTGCTAGTGAAAAATTGAAAGGAATTGGATTTTTCCGGACGATTTTCTCATCCACATTAGGTGTGTCTGTCGCTGCGGGAGCAACTATTTTCTTGTTTTTATTCCATCCATCGCTCGGTGTGTTAAATGCCATTTTGGAGACATTTGGCATTAACTCAATCGAGTGGTTGACGAATTCAAAATGGGCGTTATTTTCTGTAGCCATGACGACCGTCTGGATGCATATCGGCATTAATTTCATTATTTTACTTGCTGGGATTCAAAACATTGACCAGGAGTTGTATGAAAGTGCACAAATTGATGGCGCTGGGTATTGGGCGAGATTGTTTAAAATCACCATCCCACTCTTATCACCTGTTCTATTCTTTGTCACGATCATTGCGGTCATTGGATCATTCCAGACTTTTGGGCAAATCGATATTTTAACAGGCGGTGGGCCAGCGGGAGCGACTAATATCATCGTTTATTCAATCTATCAAAACGCGTTTTCATATGGTAACTTTGGCTTTGCTAGTGCTCAAGCAATTGTCCTATTCTTAATTATTCTTGTTGTTACAGTTGTACAATTTTACTTTGGAGAAAAGAAGGTGCACTACCAATGATGAGAAAACTATTATTCTATTTTTTGCTTAGTGTATCCGCACTGCTTCTTTTCTTTCCGATTTTGTATGCATTATCAGCAAGTTTTATGGAGCCACATGAAATATATGCTGGAAAACTACTTCCGTCATCGATTAGCTTTGATGCTTATAAAGAAGTGTTTGAAAGTATTCCGCTTATGCATTACTTGATGGTAAGTTTTTGGATGTCTTTCATTGTTATGATTGGACAGCTCATTGTGAGTAGTCTTTCGGCATTTGCCTTTGTTTTCATCCCATTTAAAGGCCGTGATCTGATTTTCTATCTGTTTTTGGCAACGATGCTCATTCCATGGGAGGCAACGATTATTCCAAACTTCCTAACCATATTAAATCTAGGATGGGTCAATACATACCAAGGATTAACTGTACCCTTTTTCGCTTTACCATTCGGTATCTTTTTACTACGTCAACATTTCTTAACGATTCCTAAAGAGTTATGGGAGTCTGCCCAAATGGATGGGTGTTCGCGCTTTCGATTTTATTGGAGATTTGCCTTACCTTTATCTAAATCATCCTTAAGTGCGCTTGGGATTTACGGGTTTTTAACGACTTGGAATATGTACCTCTGGCCGCTTCTTGTCACAGATAGTGATAAAGTACGTCCAGTACAAATTGGTCTAAAAATGCTTATTGCGAACGAAAGTTCATCGTCTTGGAACTTAGTGATGGCAGCTGTTATCTCTATTCTTTTGCCGACATTATTACTCTTATTTATCGGCTTGAAATGGATTAGAGAAGGCTTAACAGCTGGAGCCGTAAAAGGTTAATAATAGGTATCACCTCACGGATTATATGCGTGAGATAAAATACATTCCATTATTGGAGAGGAGAATAATCTTGAAAAAATTTATTAAATCCTTTGTCTTACTCTTTGCATTAAGTCTTGTATTGATGGCTTGTAGTAATGATCAGACTTCATCTTCTGGTGATTCAGGAGATAAAACGACGATTTCATTTTGGCATGCGATGAGTGGAGATAACGGAAAAGCGCTGGAAGACATTGTTGATAAATTTAACGAGCAATCAGATTCAGTTAAGGTTGAAGCCGTATATCAAGGTAGTTATGATGATTCATTAAGTAAACTGCGTGCTGTCGGTGGTTCAAAAGAAGCTCCTGCCATTGTACAAGTATTTGAAATTGGAACGAAATATATGAAGGAAAGCGATTTTATTACACCGATGCAAAAATTTATTGATGAAGATGACTTCGATATTTCTGTATTAGAGGAAAACATTTTATCTTATTACACACTAGATGACCAATTATACTCCATGCCTTTTAACACATCAAATGCGGTGATGTTCTATAATAAAGATATGTTTAAAGAAGCTGGACTAGACCCAGATAACCCGCCACAATCATTCAGTGAAATGAAAGAAGCAGCAGAAAAGTTAGCTGATGGCGATAAAACATTCGGTTTTACAATGGGAACAATCGGCTGGTTCTTTGAGCAATTAATGGCGAATCAAGGTGCCTTGTATTTAGATAACGATAATGGCCGTAGTGGTGATGCAACAGAAGCAGTTGTTAACTCTGAAGAAGGTTTAAAAGTATTTAATTGGTTAGATGAAATGAACAAGGCTAAAACATTTAAAAACTATGGAAGTAACTGGGAAGATCCACGTGGCCCATTTTTCGCAGAGCAAGTCGGTATGTATCTTGATTCGACAGCTAACACAGCTGAAGTGATTAAAAACTCACCGTTTGAAGTTGGTTCTGCTCCTCTTCCAGTTCCAGATGGTGTTGATCCACAAGGTGTCATCGTCGGTGGTGCATCACTCTGGATTACAAATCAAGTACCTGAAGAAGAACAAAAAGCAGCTTGGGAATTCGTTAAATTTATGACGAAAGCTGATGTGCAAGCAGAATGGGCTGCATCGACAGGGTATTTCCCAATTACACCTGCAGCTTATGAAGAAGATGTTCTAAAAGAGGTTTATGATGAATATCCTCAATATTTAACAGCCGTTAAACAACTTGAAGGTACAACGGTCACACCAGCGACATCAGGTGCGTTAACAACAGTTATGCCAGAAGCTCGAAAAATCATTGAAACGGCGCTTGGAGAAATGTATGAAGGAAAAGATCCAAAACAAGCACTAGACGAAGCGGCAGAAAAAATAACGAATGCGTTAAAGTAAATTGATATTTGAACAATATTTACGAGGGGGGGAACTGAGTCGCCGTGCTTGAGAGTAATCGACTACTTCTCCCCTCCTTATTTCAACAAAAAAAATGAGGTGTACATCTTGGTACTTAACTTTGCTCATAGGGGCTCTCTCACAGAAGCTCCTGAAAATACACTATCCGCTATTCAAAAAGCTTTAGAACATCAGACGAAAGCAATCGAAATTGATGTGCAATTAACGAAAGATGGACAATTAATTGTCATCCATGATCATCATTTCTCACGATTAAATAATAACATTCCTGGTCGCGTTAATGATTATACATTGAATGAGATTAAGTCATTCGATATCGGTTCATCTTTTTCAGAAGCATTTGCTGGTGAAACAATCGCCACATTAGATGAAGTATTAGACATCTGTCCAGAAGACGTGCTACTAAATATTGAAATAAAAAACATTCCCATTATCCATGCGGGTATAGAAGATAGAGTCATACACTGTCTAAGCCGTCATAATCGACAAGAAAACATCTTGATATCTTCTTTTGATCATCAAGCGTTGGAAAAAGTACAGGCACTCGCCCCACAACTTCAACTTGGCTTACTGCTTTATTATCGTTTGTTACGCCCGTGGGAATATGCCAAATCGTCAGGGTTAAAATTAAGAAGTGTCCATCCAAATATGATTTATGTTGATCAAACATTCATTGATGAAATACATAAGCTTGGACTAGAGGTATATCCTTATACTGTCAATCATATCGATGAATATAGTCGATTGGTTGACTTGGGAGTTGACGGTGTGTTTTCAAATAATCCAGCTATTTTTGGAGAAGCTTAATTAGAGTAACATGGGAGATTTTTGCATTGGGGGATATGACATGTATCCCCCATACTTATCTCTATATGGGGGTGATATGATGTTAAAACGACAAAGTTATCATAAGATGATGCGTACACAAATGAAAGTTGCAGTCTTAGATATTTTAAACCATATATTGAAAATGACGTCAGATTATCTCGCATACTTGGCGAAACCTTCTGATGATAAAAAGGCCTTGTTACTCGATCAAGAAAAGTATATTGATCAAAGTGAACAGAAAATAAATGATATGATCTTAGAGTTGATTACCTTACAACCTTTAACGAAAGATGATGTAAAAGAATTGTTTGGTATCGGACGAATTGCTGGACAGCTTGAACGTGTCGGTGATCAACTCATTAATCTCCTCACAATTAGTGAAGGAGAAGATGTTGAAGTCCTAAAACCCGTTGTAGAGAGTTTTTTCAAGTATGAATATGACATGATGGAGTGGCTACTGAAAGGGATTAAAAATGAAGATGCAGAACTACTAAAAAAGGTCATCCGTTATGATGAACATGTCAATAAATTAAATATCGGAACATATGAATCACTCGTGCATTCGGTGGAAGAGCATCAAGAAATTACGGGCAGTAATTTAAAAACGATTATTGCAGGCAGATTTTTAGAACGGTTAGGTGATTATCTCGTGACAATTGCAAAAACATTTATCGACATATTGGAGAACAAATAATGACAGTATTATGGCAAAGTTTCTTAGGATTTATTGGTGGCTTAGGCATTTTCTTATATGGAACACATCTGCTTAGCAATGGTTTGCAACGACTTGCTGCTTCAAAAATGCGTGAATACTTAACAAAGTTAACCGATACACGCATGAAAGCTTTGTTTAGTGGAATCGTGACGACCTTTCTTCTCCAGAGTAGTACTGTAACCTCTATTATTTTAGTTGGTTTGGTTAGCAGTTCTGCCATTGGGTTGTCCCAGGCTTTTGGCGTCGTACTGGGGTCTGCGATTGGTACAACATTTACAGTTCAAATCCTCACTTTTGATATTTCCATGTATTCGTCTGTTTTTATCTTTCTAGGCGTTATATTCATCATCTTTGTCAGGCATAATCGGTGGAATACGACAGGTGTCATCTTACTTAGTATCGGTTTTATCTTCTTTGGGATTCACTTAATCTCATCTTCATTAGAACCTTTGAGTAAAGAACAACAGTTACTTGATGTATTATTAAATATTTCAGATATGCCGATTGCTTTTGCGTTCATCTCAATGATTTTGACAGCAATATTTCATAGTAGTGCCGCGATGATTATTATTGGAATCGCATTTGTATCAAATGGTGTTTTAACTGTCGAAGCGATTATTCCCCTTGTATTAGGAGCAAACGTCGGTTCAACTATTCCTGTGCTACTGTCAAGTGCAACGTCGAATCGAAAGGGAAAAAAATTGGCTGTCTTTTATTTTTCTTTTAAATTAATCGGTGTTGTGATTGCTTTTTTAGGTTTAAATTTTTTATTGCCTTATCTCGGTTTGATTCCCGGAAGCCCAGAGCGCCAAATCGCTCATTTTCACACATTATTTAATCTAGGAATTGCCTTTCTGTTCCTACCTTTTTTACCGGCTATTGCTAAACTCTTTAAGAAATTAGCACCTTTACAAGAAGAGGAAGTGACCTTTCAAGTGGAATTAGATCAGAATCTGATAATAGTTCCTGAAGAAGCACTTTATCAAAGTAAAAAAGAAATTAGTCGGCTCGCCCAAATGGTTCAAAATGATATGCTAAAGCGTCTGGGTGATTATATAGATGGCCGTTTAGATAAGCAATCACTTTATCGTGTGGAAATGCTTATCGACGCATCGTATATTAAGATTCAACAATTTCTTTTAAAATTAGCGCAACAAAATTTAACAGATGAACAGTCTAACTTAGAAGTGCAACTTTTAAATATATTAAATGATATTGAACATATTGGGGATACAGTCGTTCGTTTCATTGGAGTAGCTGAAAAGGTTAGTCAAAAGAACATCCTATTAGGTCAGAGGGATTTTGAAAAAATTAAACAATTGCTTCACTATATTGAGAAAACCTTTGATGATTCCATCACAGCTTTTGCAAAAAATGATTTACAACTGGCTAAAGATGTCCTGCAATACCAAGCGGCCATCGATCAGTTTGAGAAAGATGTGAAGTTTGAACACTTCAATAGGCTAATCGATAAGGAAGTGCATGACCCTGATATTAGTGCTGTTTATTTAGATATGATTAATCAATTATTACATGTCTATCATCATGCTATGAATATTTCGCGGACGGTGTTGGGGTTGATTTAGATTGTTTTATTATATATAAAATGGTTGATACGAGTTAAAGGTAGAAAATGGTATTATTTCGTGATAATATTTGTTTGAAGGGAGGAAATTTTATGAAAAAGAAAGTAAATTTAATGTTTATGGCCATTGCACTCATCTTCTCAGTATTTCTCATTAGTGGTCAGGATGTTGCCTCAGCTAAAACGGCAGTAAAAAAAGCGAGTGGTACATACCAAGTAACTGCAAAGAATCTAAGTATCCGTACAAATGCTGGAACGAAGTATAAAAAAGTAGGTAGTCTAGTTAGAGGAACAGAAATAAACATCAACGGCAAAAAAGGGAATTGGTATCGGTTTAAATATAAAGGGAAAAATCGCTATGTCAGTAGTAAACTATTAAAGAAATCAAAGGTATATAAAGCAAGTGGCACTTATCAAGTAACAGCAAAAAGCTTAAGTGTTAGAACTAATGCTGGCTCGAAGTACAAAAAGATCGGTAGCTTAGCTAGAGGGACAGAAATTAAAGTAAATGGCAAGAAAGGGAATTGGTACAGATTTAGACACCCCGACGGTTTTAATCGTTATGTCAGCAGTAAACATTTAAATAAATCAAAGGTGTATAAAGCAAGTGGTCGATATGAAGTTGTACCTAAATCATTAAATGTACGGACGAATGCTGGAACGAAATACAAAAAAGTTGGGACATTGAAAAGAGGAAAGCAAATCATTGTAAATGGAAAAAAAGGCAGTTGGTACAGATTTAAATATAATGGCTATAACCGCTATATCAGTAGTAAAAGTTTGATTCGTGCCAATAAATCTTCTAAAAAAAGTAACTTCAAGAACTGTACAGAGTTAAGAAAAGTCTATCCAGATGGTGTACCTAAAGGACACCCGGCTTACGAACCAAGATTAGACCGCGATAAAGATAATTGGGCATGTGAAAGATAGGCTCATAATCACAGAGTAAAGTAGGGCACCGACCTCTTTACTCTTTTTAATCGTTTATAATAGGCATTCATTTATGATGCTAGGTGAAAGAGGTTACGCGATTTTGGCCTGGGATTGCGCGATTTTGACCCAGGGTTGCGCGATTCAACACAGCACCGTACGTTCCACCTAACAGGGCAAAAAGATTAGGAAGAGGTGAACCTTTATGCGAAACATCCGAATCATTTTCATATCTCTTTTTTTCATTGTTGGGGGCACTGCTTGTAATCAGCAAGAGGAACAATCTGACAAACATCTTGAAGCATTCACTCATGTGGATGCAAACTCATTATTATCACCTGTCCGCTTTGTAAATATTGCACATCGTGGTGGATCCGGGTATGCACCAGAGCACACACTTTTTGCATATGAAATCGGCGAAAAATTGAATGGCGATTATATTGAAATTGATTTACAGATGACTAAAGATGGTCACCTTGTCGCGATGCATGATTCTGATGTATCTCGAACAACTAATGGCGTCGGGGAAGTAAAAGATTATACTCTTAAGGAACTAAAACAATTGGATGCCGGTTCATGGTTTAATCAGCATAACCCCGACTATTTTGATACAGAGTTTATTGGCGCAACAGTACCGACACTAGAAGAGATTTTTGATACATTTGGTCAAAAAGCAAATTACTATATTGAGACAAAAACACCTGAAATGTATCCCGAAATGGTTGATTCGCTTATTGAAACTTTAAAAAAATATGGGTTCACCGGTCCTAATCTACCAGAGGGGAAAATAATCATCCAATCATTCAGTGATAAAAGCTTATTAGACGTCCACAAATTGGCACCTAACCTTCCATTGATTCAATTGTTGAAAGTTGATGAGACGTCATCTTTAACAGAAAATGAATTGAAGCATATCCAATCTTATGCAACAGGAATTGGCATCAATTATAAAGCACTGACGAAAGAATTAGTTGATGAGGCTTTTCAAAATGGTCTCTTAATCCATCCTTACACAGTTAATCGCAAAAAAGATATGGAACGGCTTCTCAAATGGGGTGTCGATGGTATGTTTACTGATTATCCCGATCTTTTGGATGAAGTCATTAATATTAGACATAAGAAATAACCATTTTTACCCATCTGAAAACTCCAAACTTAATTATGCCGATCCATTCCAGCATCATGAGTTTGGAGTTTTTCGTTTTAATTACTTCATTTTTTCAGGTAAAGAGTGGATGGATTCGATCAGCTGATTAAGTTTTCCTTCAATGCGATGAAGTAAATAAAACGTCACCGCAATCGGAAAACCCAAATCTTTCACAAAAGCCACCCATGCTTCCATATCCACTCTAAACTCCCCCTCTCCATCATGAGATATTTTCCATATTCGATTTATATAAATCGAATTAATATGATTCCGTTCGTTTCCATTTATCCACTCTTTTAATAAAAAGAGGGCGTCCAGACACTTCCTTGGACAGCCCCCTCCCTCCCCATTACGTGAGTTCAATTTCTTGTACATATCGTTCTGTGATTTGCGCACTGTATTTTTCAACGAGTCCTCCACCTTTTGATGTGAAGGCATCTGCTGCAATAATTTCGTCCATCACCAGGTTCACTTCAACTGGGTCAATCGGCTCAATCGGTTCTTCAAGTGATAGGGTAACGATTTTTCCATCGACATTTTTAAACTTCAATTCCAAGTTCTTCACGATCACTCACCTCCTATTTCAAAGTGTTACCAGAAACATTCTAGACGACCGACTATTTACGCCTGACGAATCTCAGACTTGTCAATACGTTCAACGTTGAACAAAGGACGCTCTTGTAGGCTAGCCAAGGCTTGGGACGCATTAAATAAGTCCTCCACAGTTGCATCAGTGTGCACATTAAATGTTTTTGCCTTGTAAATCGGCTTCCCTGACATAACATCTTCACCTACATAGAAGACAAGGCGTAATTGTGACGTTAGCATATCAGCTGCTGCCATTTATATCACCTCCTTCACCAACATAATCGTGCTAAATCATATATAGGGGGCATCTTTCAAGAAAAAAATAATTTCTAGTTAAATAAGGTAAGTTTGTGCAAATTGTTAAATCTGTTATATTCAGTTGAATGATGTATGTCAGTTGTTATAAAATAG
Organism: Cerasibacillus sp.; assembly: GCF_036516575.1. NCBI lineage: Bacteria > Bacillati > Bacillota > Bacilli > Caryophanales > Bacillaceae > Cerasibacillus > Cerasibacillus sp. The sequence continues at coordinate 29,291 of NZ_DATBTY010000002.1, read as the reverse complement.
AAGGTATGAAAGGAAATGATTATTACATCCATGCATTACCCTACATTTAATTAATATTCCTTTCATCTTGGAATTTGTATTAAGGGAGCAGGATGAAATGAAAAAAGTCATAACATATGGCACATTTGACTTACTCCATATTGGACATATAAATATCTTGAAACGCGCTAGAGAAATGGGTGATTATTTGATTGTCGCCCTATCAACAGATTCTTTTAATAAGACCAAAAAGAAAAAAGCATACTATTCATATGATGATCGTAAAATTATCCTTGAGTCAGTCCGATATGTAGATCAAGTTATTCCTGAAAAAACGTGGAAACAAAAAATTAAGGACATCCAAACATATGATATTGATTTGTTAGTTATGGGAGATGACTGGAAAGGTGTATTTGACTTTTTAAAACCTTACTGTGATGTTATCTATTTACCCAGAACACGTCATATTTCTACTTCAAAAATAAAAGACGACCTCTATGAAGGATGGCAACAATAAATATTGGATAAAACTTTCTTTCCATTAAATAGAGAACTAGATTGCAAATTTCGAGGAAAATACCTATAATTAATAAAGTTAAAGGTTTTAAGATTAGCAAAAAGGAGCCTAAACTTATGAACAGGTTGGCTGTTAGAAAAGTTAAGAAAAAGAGAAAAGTAAGAAAATTCGTTCTTTTATCATTGGTCTTAGTGTTGGGACTTATTGGTTTTGGTGGTTATAAATTTTATAAAACGTACAATGCAGCGAGTAAATCATATAATGACCTTGACGGGCGAGAAAAATCGGAATTACGAGAGGAAGTCGTCACCATAAGTAAGGATCCCGTATCTATTTTATTAATGGGGATTGAAGACTACTCTACTGAAGGTGCAAATGGTCGAACAGACAGTTTGATGCTCATCACATTTAATCCTAAAGACGAACGGATGAAATTATTAAGTATCCCACGTGATACTTACGTAGAAATTGTTGGTAGAGGGACAATGGATAAAATTAACCATGCCCATGTTTTTGGTGGCAAACAAATGACGATTGATACAGTTGAAAAATTTCTCGGTATTCCTGTTGACTACTATGCGTCCGTTGACTTCGATGCTTTTATTGAAATTATTGATATTCTAGGTGGAGTTACAGTTGATGTTCCGTTTGATTTTGAAGAAAAAACGATGGCTCCTGGTTCTAGATGGGTCCAGTTTCATGAAGGACCAATGGATTTAAGTGGTGAAGAAGCTCTCGCATTCGCACGGATGAGAAAGCAAGATCCTAGTGGCGATATTGGTCGAGCTGAACGTCAACAAGAAATTGTTAAAGCCATTGTTGATAAGGCAACATCATTTAGCGCATTAACAAAAATTGATGAAATCGCCGAAACAATAGGCGATAACATCGAAACCAATATGCGTATTACAGAAGGTCTTGCCTTCTATAAAGCCTATCCTGATTTCAGTCCAAAAAATATCGATCAAATTAAATTTGAATCACATTCAGAACGGATGGATGGAATCGTTTATGAAATCGCTGATGAAGAATCCGTTGATGAAGTTAGACAAATTTTAAAACAACATCTAGAATTAACAGATGGTAATGACAGTGTCTACGCTAATGAAGCATTAGACGAATAAACGAAAGCCCCCTTGACCTTATTCAGTTTGGTTAAGGAGGCTTTTTTACTGTTTGTTATTCAAATATATACGATTTCAACTTACCCATCGAACCACTCGGACATTTTGAATAACCAGCTGTTTTCAAGCGTTCAATGCTAAGTGGTAATATACCCTGTATGTATGTGATCTGAAAAACACCAATGATTTCCATACAAATAACAGGCATCTATCATGTATTAGACAACTGCAATCAGTTATCGTTTAGAGAATATCCATCACTCGCTTTGAAAAAATAATAAAGCACTAGTTAATCCATGACTAGTGCTTGTGTCGGCTCTCCGCCGATTGTTCTATTCCGATAAGTTTTTGTATCGTAGTAAGTACTGGTTTACGATTTAAGTAGGTAATACCAGCCATTTCTGCAATTAATTGAATACCTAAAAATGTTGCAACCATGATGACGAGCGATGCTAGTAAGGTTGCACTATTAAAAACGATGGCCATAATCCCAAAAAAGAGACTGAAACCATAGAGGATTAAGACCGTCGCACGATGTGAATAGCCCATTGACATTAATCGATAGTGGATATGCTGTCGATCTGCTGTTGCAATGCCTTGTTTATTTAATGTCCGACGAATAATAGCGAGGATTGTATCATAAATTGGAATAGCAATGACAATGAACGGAACGATAAAACTAAATAGAGCTACATTCTTAAATAAACCAAACATGGAGACAACTGCAATCGCATATCCTAAAAATAACGCCCCTGTATCACCCATAAAAATCTTCGCTGGATAAAAATTATGAACTAAAAATCCGAGCGTCCCACCGATTAAAATAATCGTTAAATAAACAACAATAACACGATAATCCATTACTGCCATTATCATAATACTTGTAAGTGCAATCGATGACACACCCGCTGCTAAGCCATCAAGGCCGTCAATTAAATTAATTGCATTTGATGCGCCCACAATCCATAAAATTGTAATTAAAATACCAAAATTGCCTAAATATACCGTTCCTGCAAAAGGAATCGTTAATTTATCAATAATTAATCCAGACGACACGACAACAGTGGCTGCAGACACTTGTCCAATTAATTTATAAAATGGTTTCAAATCGAATATGTCATCAAGGATACCAGTCAAGAGAATAATGAAGGCTCCAATAATGATTTCATCTAGGTATGGGTGTGACGGTTGCAAGTAGAGATATCCTGCTGCTGCCCCAATAAAAATAGCTAGTCCACCCAAACTCGGTTTCTCACCATTATGAAATTTTCGCTTACTGTCTGGTTTATCAACAAGTTTATATTTGTTAACAATCTTAATAATTAGTGGAGTAATTAGTAATGCGGTCATACATGAGATTATAAATGCGATGACTAACTCACTTACATTCCACATAATACACCTGCTTTTTATAAAACATTATTTGTTACCAACTTCATTTTACCATAAAAATGTGGCAGAAAGAAGATAAAATGTAGCAGTCATTGATTATTCCTTCAACCAAATATGTAAAGTTAATTTCAGTTCCTTAACAATTTGAAGTGCTCATGTTAAGTCATAATAATAAGATTCAAATAATAGTTTATTTAAAGGGGTCATGACATTAAATTCATAATGTTCCCCCATGTATGGATCCCTGCTTCATCATTCTTCTCACTTCCCCATCTAACAAAATAATAATTGGATTCAAGGTATGTTAGGTATTATTAACATAAAAAGCGGAGAAAACAACTACGTTTTCTCCGCATGTCAATTGCTACTTATTTTGTATCCAAATCTTCTATTGAATCAATGTCCATGTATGCTGGGACGACTAGACCGATTTTGGCTCCTACTAAGTTTCCACCAAGATCGACTAGATCATCTTTATACTGTTCAAATAAATCGCCGTGTGTACCTGGTAACCATGCAGCAACCATACCGTCAGCTTCACCGGTTGCGACTGCTTGCCACATAACCGCATTATCTAATGGTGTGATGGTTACGTCATAGCCTAAATCTTCTAATACAGTTGCGACGACATTTGTTGAACCGACTTCTGTATCCCATTCAACATAGACAAGTTCAATTTTATCGCCATCAACTTCGTCCACACCGTCTACCCATTCTGCAACTTTTTCTTCATTTTCTTTGATCCAATTTTCAGCTGCTTCTTTAGGGTCTGTGCCACTTGACACTTCAAGCATAACAGCCTCTAAATCTTCAGCTTCCCAAGAGAAATTATCGAGCACTTGATACGCTTCAGGCATATCGTCTTCTAATCCTTTTCTAACCATCGTATGAATTGTTTCTTCTTCACCAAATACACCTTTAGGATCGTCTAGATATTTTAAGTCATACTTAGCGAACTTCCAGTGTGGTGACCAACCAGTAACAATAATCGGTTCTTCCTTGTCGTATGCTTCTCCTAAAGCTGTTGCCATCGCACCACTAGATGAAGCTTGCACTTCCCAGCCTTCTAGGCCATATTCTTCAACAGCTGTTTCTGATGCTTTAAATACACCTGCACCTGGCTCAATACCAGTAATTGTATAGTTCATTTCTTTACCGTATTGTGGATCTCCAGATGTATTCGCATCGTCTTTCGTATCGCCATCTGAACCTCCACATGCAGCGAGTAATAACGTTGCTAGGATTCCAATAACTAGTCCTATACGTTTAACGTTTTTTAACATAAATTAAAAACTCTCCTTTTGAAAATATATATTAAAACTTTTCTGGTGAAAAGTTTTTTCGCATTAGTTTTTTACTTTACCTTTATTCATATACTGAGTAAATCGGTCAATGATAATGGCTAAAATAACAATTCCAAGTCCAGCAACAAACCCTGTTCCAACTTGAGCACGCTGTAAAGAAGATAATACTTCTCTACCAAGACCTGGTGCACCAATCATTGAAGCAATCACGACCATTGATAGGGATAGCATCACCGTCTGGTTGATCCCGGCCATAATCGTCGCTTTCGCCATAGGTAATTCCAATTTAAATAGCTTTTGAAAACCGGTACTACCAAATGCTTCCGATGCTTCAACTAATTCTTTCGAAACTTGTCTAATTCCTAAGTTTGTAAAACGAACAGTTGGTGGTGTTGCAAAAATAAGAGATGCAAAAACTCCAGGGACCATCCCAATACTGAAAAATGCAACTGCTGGAATTAAATAAACAAAGGCCGGCATCGTCTGCATAAAATCAAGAATCGGTGTGATAATGATCTCAGCAGTCTTACTTTTTGACATTAAAATACCTACTGGAATACCAATAATAACCGATAATACACTGGAAACTAAAACGAGGGAGAATGTTTCAATAAAATGTGACCAGTACTCTTGATTGTGAATTAACCACAATCCAATGATTGAAAAAATAGCTAATCCTAATCGTTTTCCGGAGATAAAAAATGCTCCAACGGCAATTAATAAAATAAAAATAACAGGCGGTATTAAATTTAACGTATCTGCGGTCCATTCCATAAAGTTGCCAAAATGGACTTTTATCGGATCAAAAATGAAAGAAAATGAATCTGTAATCTTTCTAGTCAGCCATTCTGTTTTTTCTGCTATAGGAATTTGGGGTATATTAAACATTTCCATTTACCCCCCCTTCACTTGCTAATCCAGCGATAATGGCACCACGAACGAGGATACCAACTAATCGTTCGTCTTCAACGACTGCAATTGGGATAGGTGTATCATAAATCATATTAAATATTTCATTCATCGGGGTATCTTTATCGACTTTTTTAATGTCTGTCTTTAATATATCGCTTAAGTTACGATTTTCTTTATTTCTTGCTTCTAATATATCATCTGCTGTGACATACCCTTTTAAGGTACGATTACTATCAACGACTAAAATACTTGATATGCCTTCTGCTCTCATTCTCTCAAGCGCAACTCGTGGTCCATGTCGATCAATATTCACTGTTTCAGGTCGTTTCATAACATGTTTAGCTGTTAGCACTTTTGAACGATCAACATCTTCAACGAATTTTTCAACATACTGATTGGCTGGGTTAACTAATATTTCTTCTGGGGTTCCGATTTGGACGATTGATCCATCTCGCATCAATGCTATGCGGTCTCCTAATCGAAGAGCTTCATCTAAATCGTGGGTAATAAAGATGATTGTTTTCTTCATTTTTGCTTGTAATTCGATTAATTCATCTTGCATGTCCTTTCGAATTAATGGATCTAGAGCAGAAAACGCTTCGTCCATTAATAAAACTTCTGGATCATTTGTTAGTGCTCGCGCTAATCCAACACGTTGTTGCATTCCACCAGATAATTGGTCTGGATATTGGTGTAAATATTCACCGAGTCCGACGATTTCTAACGCTTCCTTCGCTTTTTTTCGACGTATCTCTTTATCTACCTTTTGAATTTCTAAGCCATACTCCGCGTTTTCAAGTATCGTTCGATGTGGAAAAAGCGCAAAGCTCTGAAAAACCATGCTTAACTTTTCTCTACGTACTTGTCGTAAATCTTTTTTATCTAGATTTGATATGTCTTTTCCTTCTATATAAATATGTCCTTCTGTCGGTTCTATAAGCCGGTTAATGAGACGAATTAAAGTTGATTTACCACTACCGGATAATCCCATGATGACAAAGAACTCGCCTTCTTCAACTGAGAAATTTGCTTTGTTAACAGCTACCGTACAACCTGTTTCATTTAATATTTCCTGCTTTGACATACCTTTTTCTAAAAGTGTTAATGCATCTTTCGTACGTTTTCCAAACACTTTTGTTAAATTTTTTACTTCAATTATTGACACAATTTCACCTCTATTAATTTTTGACTATGTCTAGTAGAGAGGATTTAATAAGTGATCAAACGATAATCGCTCTAATTAATAGTCACTTTATAACGATAACGTTTATTTAATCTCATTACAAATTTGATTGAACTTCATTTTCTTGTAAATATCTTTATATATAGCTTTTAGGATAAGACTAACGGTCTATACTTATAATTACTCGTTTATGCTCTATTATGGTCTGTTTTAATCCGATTTTAAGAAAAATAATGTATTTATCATGTGCAATTCTGGAAATGTTTTACTCCCTCATGCAACATTTTTCCTAAACAGTTAGAAAATGTTACTGGATTTAGGGGCAGGAATATACAGTTTTATTGAGTAAGTCATTTTAATTTTTTATAAAAAAACTAGTCCCCAAAAGGGAACTAGTTTAATAGATTAATTATATCGAGCAATATCAAAGTGGAGTACTGGATTGTCTATGTCATTATAGATCGCTTTAATTCTACTTATTTGCTTTTGTGCCCATTCGATATCGGAAGCGTATTGTTTCCACGCGCTTCCGTTAACCATATCAGGATTCCAGCGCATTTTGTAAAGCGTGTTTTGCTTAAATCGATTATGAATGTAATCTTGTCCAGCAAATTGGGCGCCACCTTCAATGGCTGCTTCAGGAGTAAACCATCCTTCTTTATATGCTCTGATGGCTCCTTTGCGACGAGGATCACTATCAACGGCTCCAATTCCAAACATATTGTAAGTCGTTTTTATGTCTGTTAAACTACTACGGTTTGAACCCGTTACTAGTACAAGTTCGCCATTCTTGTTTTTGCCAACTTCAATACCTGTTGCTAAGTCAGAAGAACCATTCCCTGTTTCTAGTAGGGCATGTGCCACTAGATAAGCCTCATTCACATTGTGTGCCTTAGCACCATTAATAAAGCTTTGGCCTTTTTCGTGTAAGATACCTTTGCCTGATAAATGTTTATTTAACTCAGTGTATGAGGCGCCGGCTAATTTAGATAAATCTAAATGCTGGAATTCATCAGCGGCTACTGGGTCCATGGCTGCTTTTACATCAGCACGTGTCGGGTTTCTCCATGCAGTATATGCAATCTCGTGCCAAGCTGACCCTTCCTTTATAATCGTTACGGTAGTGCCATTACTAATCACACCGTATTTATGGCTACTACCACTTTTTTCTGCGCGAACATTTAAATTAGCTGTTGTTTCGGCTGTTTTACCAGTTGACTTTGATAATGAGCTGTGCACGTAAAGTGTCATACCTTGGTACCTGATTTTATACCATTTTGTACTACCACTTACGGATGCGCCATTAATGGTTTCAAGGATTTCAAATTTTGTTCCTCTAATAACCGATGTCACAATAGAGTTTTCCTTTAAATCTGGATTGCTTCGTAAATTTACTTTTGTTCCGGTAATTTCACCGTTTTCAGTTACTTTGACATACTTGGCTGATACATAAGCTGGGGCATTCCGGTATTTATCTGTTTGCTGGAGACGTCCCATTTGGATATCAACCGCAGCATTTAGTGTTAAGCCGTAATCCGTATGTGTCACATAACGCTTTTCTCTTGGTTCGGCTGTCATTAATGTTTTATAGGTAATTTCATCGACTATTCCAGACACAGGTAGACCGTAGTCAGCTTGGAATTCTCTTACTTTCTTATCCATAAAACTACCGAACAGCGTTGTCTCTTGTATATTTCCATAGCCAAGCGCGTTTAATTTTTGCTTTAATAGAACTATATCGGAATGGCGCTTGCCTTCCTGAAATGGACTATTTAATATCTCATTTATTTTCGCCATTGTGCGACTATCAGCAATCCCATTAGCATGTAGATTAAAATGCTCTTGGAATTCTCTTACTTTTTCAGCTGTGAAACTACCATAAAGGTCGGTTACTTTAATATTGCCAAAGCCTAACCGGTTTAAATTTTCTTTTAGTTTGATTGTATCTGGATGACGCTTACCTTCTTGGAATGGACTGTTTAATAGTTCATCGATTTTATCCAATGTACGGGTATCAGCTATTCCAGTAACTTTTAAACCGTAATATCCTTGGAAATCTTTTACATGCTTTTCTGTAAGACTACCGAAATTATTATTACCTATAAAACTACCAAATCCTAATTTAGATAATTTTTGCTTTAACTCTGCAACTTGTGGATGACTATTTCCTATTTGTAACGGACTTTCATAAATTTTTTGTAGTTCTTCTAATGTATTTAAGTCCATTTTTCCTGTTACGTTCAACCCATAATAAGTTTGAAATTCCTTCACCTTTTTAGTCATAAAACTACCATACAATGATGTTATTTGTATATTTCCAAAACCCACTGCATTAAGCATTTCTTTCACTGTTCTAATACTATCATGGCGTCCGCCTTCTTGAAAAATACGATTGTACTCTGCGCTAATTTTGCTCTCCGTATTCTCGTCAATTATTCCACTAACCGGCAGTCCGTGATCAGTTTGAAATTTCTTCACACGCTTTTCCATAAATTCACCAAAATAGGTTGTTACTGTTATCCTTCCGTATCCTATCCAATTTAGTTGCTTTTTTAATTGAATTAATACTTCATGATGCTTCCCTATTTGCAAAGGGCTTCCAAGTACGTCGTTTATTTTTTCTAAAGTTTTTGAATCAGCAATTCCTGTCACTTTTAAACCATAATATTTTTGGAAGTCTATTAAATGCTTTTCTGTAAGGCTTCCGAAATGATTATTGCCTACAAAGCTCCCGAATCCTAATCTAGATAAATTTTGTTTTAATTCGGCAACTTTTGGATGACTCTTACCTTTTTGTAATGGGCTTTGATAAATTTTTTCAAGTTCATCCAGTGTATTTAAATCCATTTTTCCTGTTGCGTTTAAGCCGTAGTAATTTTGAAATTCCTTCACTTTTTTAGTCATAAAACTACCATACAATGATGTTATTTGTATATTTCCAAAACCCACTGCATTAAGCATTTCTTTCACTGTTCTAATACTATCATGACGTCCGCCTTCTTGAAAAATACGATTATACTCTGCGTTAATTTTGCTCTCCGTATTCTTGTCAATTATTCCACTAACCGGTAGTCCGTGATCAGTTTGAAATTTCTTCACACGCTTTTCCATAAATTCACCAAAATAGGTTGTCACTATTATCTTTCCATATCCCAACCAATTTAATTGTTTTTTAATATCAATTAAATCGTTATGGTGCTTCCCTTGTTGTAATGGGCTATTATAGATTTCTTCTATTTTAGTAAGTGTTGTCGTATCTACTATCCCCGATTGCTTTAAGCCAGCATATTCCTGAAATTGTTTCACTCGTTTAGTCGTAAAGGTTCCAAAGTAATCTGTTACCTTAATACCTCCAAATCCAATACGATTCAGCATCTTCTTCAATTCAACAACTTGCTTGTTACGATCTCCCTCTTTAAGTGTTGTCGTTTGAATAGAAGACTTTTGCATCGTGACTATTTCTTCAGGTTCACGAGATTGTTCATCCTTAACTGCTTCTTCTGATTCTTCCTCTTCCACCTTATCTTCTGCTTTTATTTCCGTGTCCTCTGGTGAATCATTTTGTTCTGCTTCATTGCGTTCTACATCGTTTGGATTCTCTTCATTGATCGATTCTACTACTTCTTCTTGTTTTTCTTCAGCTGTCGTTATCGATTGTTCAACTCGTGTTTCTCCATTTTCTTCTTGTGCTTTAGCAATATGTAGATTACTAGGTGAAGAAAGAACAAGCATTAAAGTGGATGATATAATGATAGTCTTCTTAATCCGCAATGAGCTCACCTCCTTTTTCCCTTAGTATAATAATCGGCTAAAATCATTATAATTTCAAGTTTTTGCACGTGGAAATGTTGCCAATTTTTATATTAAAAAAAGAGCTCACCAATTGAGAGCTCTCATTTTTATTATTTCTTCCTTAAATCAAATGCCTTAGCTAAAGCATCTGCGGTATATGTTCCAATCATTTCACGATAATTTGAACTTGCGAGTTTTAAGTTTTCCACCCGATTATCAATAAATAGATATTCTACTAAGATAGATGGCATTTCCGTGTTGCGTAAAACATTGAAATTCGCATTTTTCTTACCACGGTCATTTACCTTTAATTGACGGATTAAATGATTATGAATTTGATTTTGCTTCTGCCTAGTAAATGACGATACATTTCCATTATGAATGTATGTTTCAAAGCCACTGGCATAGCCATTAAAGGAATTGTTATGGATACTAATAAAGTATGTTGCCCCCCAGTTGTTTGCCATTCTAGCTCTGTCTTCTAGCTCAATAAATGTATCAGTCGTTCGTGAAAATTTAATCTCTACACCGTAATAGTCTTTACGAAGTGCGTTAGCCGTTTGATGAGCTATATCTAGCACAACGTCTTTTTCGTTCAGACCATATGCTCTGGCGCCTGGATCCTTCCCTCCGTGACCAGGGTCAATGAAAATTTTGACAATGCTATTATTTATTTTGTCATAAGTAATTTCATCAATTATGCCACTTACCGGAAGGTGACTCCTCTTTTGGAAATCCCTTACTTTCCTTTCCATAAAACTTCCATAGAGTGTTGTTTCAGCAATATACCCAAAGCCTAGTCGATTTAGGTTTTGCTTCAGTTTCACAATATCTTTATGGCGTTTCCCTTTTTGATAAGGTGATGTTAATATGGTATTGATTTTATTTATTGTCTTCGCATCAGCTTCTCCAGTCACTTTTAATCCATAATGATGTTGAAAGTCTTTAACGCGTTTTTCTGTAAAGCTTCCATAAAAAGACGTTACTTTAATCTTGCCAAAACCGAGGCGATTTAAATCTTTCTTTAACTGAATGACATCTTGATGGCGCACGCCTCTTTTTAAAACAGTTGCAGATGCTTCATTTAGTGCTTTCTTTGTTGGTTCATCAACAATTCCAGTTGCTTTTAAACCGTTTTGTTTTTGAAAAGCTTTTAAGCGCTTTTCCATAAAGCTTCCGAAGTATGACGTTACCTTAATATGACCGAAGCCTAATTCATTTAATTGACGCTTAAAATGTTTAATATCTTCATGACGTTTACCTTTTTGATAGGGGCTTTTTATCAATTCGTCTAATTGATCCAATGTCGCCAAATCTGCTTGGCCAGTTGGATTCAAACCGTAATATGTTTGGAACTCATTTACTTTCTTAGCAGTAAATGAGCCATATAACGTTGTTTCTTTAATTTTACCAAATCCTAACTGATTTAATTGGCGTTTTAATTTAAGAATTCCTTTATGACGTGCCCCTTTTTTCATGGATTGATCAAAGACACCATCTATTTTTTGTTGTGCGATGTTATCAATCAACCCATTTACTGGTAAACGATAGTCTCTTTGGAACTCTTTTACTTTCTTTTCCATAAAATTACCAAAATTAACCGTCTCTAAAATATTGCCATAGCCTATCCAATTCATTTTCTTCTTTAAAGAAATTAATACATCTGATTTACTACCTTGTTGCAATGAATTTTCTAGTAACGTATCTATTTTATTTAATGTTTCTTTATCAGCAATTCCAGTCACTTTGAGTCCGTAGTGTTGCTGAAAGTCTTTCACTTTCTTCACAGTAAAACTGCCAAAAAGTTCTGTAACTCGAATATTACCAAAACCTAACCGATTGAGCTTTTTCTTTAAATCTTTTGTTTGTGGATGATGTACACCTTTGCGGAATGGATTGTTAAAGTATTCTTCCAGCTTAGTAAATGTTTTTTCATCTACCTTACCTGTTACAGGAATATCAGCAAATTCTTGGAACTGCCTTACCCTTTTTATTGTAAAACTACCAAAGAGTTTCGTTTCTTTAATCCCACCAAAGTCTAGTTCGTTTAGCATTTTTTTAACTTCGATGACTTTTTTATGTCTGTCACCTTTCGCTAGTGGGAATACGGTTGTTACTTTTTTTGTTTTTGGTTGCACTTTAGTAGATTCTTGTTTGTCTTTTATTTCCTGAGTAGAGTCGGATTCTACTTCTTTTTGAGAATCTTCTTCTACATAAATTCCTTCTTCTACAGGATTCTCAGTCGATTTATCATCAACCTCTTGTGATTGAGGTGAATATTCTTCACCTTCCTGTTCCACCTTTTGTTCTACTTCTGAAGTTGAGTCTGTTATCTCAAGTTGATCGGCTGCAACCATTATTGGATGACTGGCTATAAAAAATATTGTTAAAAAAGTAGGTAATGCCCTTAATCGCAACCATTTACACCTCCTATATATTACATCTATCTATATACATCGGACTATAAGATTTTTTTTCAAGTTTGTTTCCCTAAAATATTTATCAATTTCAAGACATATAAAGAACAAATATAAGAAATTCTAATTGTTATTGAAATAAAAGTTAAACCCTTAATCTTTTTTGATAAGTTTTGTTTCTGATATAATATTAATATTAAATATTTTTATGGAAAGAATTGTTAATGATATTAAAATTGCACAATCTAAAGTTTATTCACCAAGTTAGGAGACAACTATGAAAAAACGAGAATCACTAAATAAGTCATTGAAACCGCATTGGGTATGGGCGATTGCGTTAGGTTCCTCCATTGGCTGGGGAGCGTTTGTACAACCAACTAATTGGATATCTCAAGCAGGCCCCTTAGGAGTTATTATTGGATTTGGTATTGGTGCCTTGTTAATGATGCTGATTGCTGTTAGCTATGGATTTTTGATAAAGAATTTCCCTGTTTCTGGCGGGGAATTTGCCTATGCGTTTATTAGTTTAGGACGAAAACATGCCTTTATATCGGGATGGTTTTTATCATTAGGGTATATATGTATAGTCGCACTAAATGCTTCTGCATTTGCATTAATGTTTAAGTACATTTCACCATCATTTATCCAGAAAATGCACATGTATGAATTAGCAGGATGGGATGTCTATTTTACAGAAGTAATTATTGCTACAATAGCATTAATTGTTTTTGCTTATCTGAATATCCGTGGATCTGGGTTAACCGGAAGCATGCAATTTATTTTCTGTGTTGTTATGGTTATTGGTGTGCTCCTTTTATCTGTTTTAGTCGGTCTGTCGCCTAGCACTGATATAGGAAATATAAAGCCGTTTTTCAATCCAGAAGTGACAACATTTTCAGCTATAATTTCTATTGTAGCCATTGCTCCCTGGGCCTATGTTGGATTTGATAATGTACCTCAAATGGCAGAAGAATTTCATTTTTCTTCAAAGAAAGCTTTTCGTCTAATTATTTTTGCGATGATTGCTGCATTTTTACTTTATAGCTTTATGATTTTTACAACTGCTATGACAGAGCCGTGGTTAGTTCTAGTAAGTGAGGAGCATTTGTGGGGGACAGGCTTTGCTATTGAAAATGTGTTAGGAACAATCGGATTATTTATTTTAGTAATTGCATTAACAATGGGGATTTTCACTGGTTTAAACGGATTTATTTTATCAACAAGTCGCTTGTTATTTGCGATGTCTCGTGCCAAGGTTATTCCATCTGCTTTTTCAAAGCTTCATCCTAAGTATAAGACACCTTATGTAGGGATTATTTTTACTACTATCATCGCTATGGCTGCTCCTTGGTTTGGTAGAGAAGTATTAGTATGGATAGTAGATATGTCTTCCATTGGTGTGTCTATTGCGTATTTTTATACATGTTTTACTGCATATAAATTGTTTAAATGGTCTAAGAAAAACACTTCTGGACCAGAGCAAGCGCTTGTTGCTCCGTGGAAAAAACTAATAGCCGGTATTGGTATTATAGCAAGCTTAATATTTATTGCATTATTGCTCATCCCAGGATCTCCTGCATTTCTCGGTATTGAATCTAGAATCGCTTTGATACTATGGATTGTAATTGGTGCGGGCTTTTATTTAGTTAAACGAAGAGAATATAACAGTATATCAGAAGAAGAATTAAATTATCTTATTTTAGGTGAACACGCAAACGGAAAATTTTTAAAGTAATTAGTTTGATACTCTTTCCAAAATATTAAAACTAAATTTGCATCTTAAACGAATCTTTTAATAACAAATTTTCACGAAAAATTTGTTATATAATAAAATATAAAGCGCATGAAACGGACATTATTTCCCTATATCATGCGCTTTATTTATTCATAAAGAATATATTACGTCGTTATTATTTATTTTTATTTATAATATTTCGAAATGGTTTAGTTAATTTCCATGATTTACTTGACTTTATACTGTTTATTTCCGTAATATATTTCTTATTTAATGATTTCAATCTCTTTATTTCTTTTTGAAGCTTTTTTACTTCTGTTTTAGTTTGAGTTAATTGATCAAAATCACTTTTAGGATGAGACTTTTTAAATTCAAATCCCACTTTTATTGGCTTATCCCAACCTTTTTCAATTATTTTTTTAACTTGAGCATTTTTAGGAGCTTTATTGGTAATAATATTTCTAAATTTATCAATGTTCTCAGGTGACCCTGAAACAACTATCGATGTTTTTCCGTTTTTTAAATGTTTAAAGTATCCGTTAAGCCTCAATTTTGCTGCATGGGCTCTAATCCATTTATCATATTTTACGCCTCTTAAGTTACCTGACAACCTGAATCTCCGCGAAACTTGGGGTTCCTTAGGCCAATCTGGTATTACTATTTCTCTAACATTTCTTGAATAAAAGGCTTGATATACTGGTTCAAAATCAAAATAAAATTTTTCATTTCTATATTGATTGACTGTTTCTGGAAAATAAAAGTCAATTATTTCTTTTGGAACATCTCTGGCTTTTCCTTCAATAGGAAAAATATGGTTACTTATTTGTGGACGAGAATTTATTTCATTCACATATCCTTCTCCAGTTTTTTCATTAACAAGCATATCAACTGCACACTGTGTTAATCCTGGAATAGACTTCATAGCACTTACTGCAATTTTCTTTAATGAGTCTAGCATTTCATCGGTAATATCTACAGGATCTCTCTCCGATAAATATACACCTTGTCGCCTTAAAAAAATTCTTTCCCCTTTTTCTGGGATTGAATTTACAGTTAAACTTTTTTCTTTTAGAACAGCTCTCATGTCTTGATTAGGCTTTATATTCCTAAATCTTAGAAAGGGGTTTTTACGCCTAATCTTGTTTTTTATTTTTATAAGTTCTTCAATCGTATGTTCCCCGTCTCCAATCACACTAGGTATAGTCCTTCGAGTTGCTGCAACAACTTGATTATTAATGACATATATTCGATAGTCTTCACCAGTAATAAAGCGCTCAACTATCACATTTTGAAAACCTTGCTTATGTCTAACATCTAATAGTGAGCGTTTAAAACTTTCTATTGTTCTAATATCAGTAATTACTCCTCTTCCACTAGAAGCATTTGTTGGTTTTAGTACAAGAGGAAAACCAAGTTTTTCAGCATAAGCAATAATTTTCTCATCTTCTACATCTGAACCAAAACTTTTTCCTTCTGGAATTGGAATATTATTTTTAGCCAGATATTGATATGTCAATGGCTTGTTAGAGCATATTTTTATTGCGTCCTCTGATACACTATCTCCGCGTGAAACTGTAAAAAAATGTGTCCGCTCACCATTGCTTAGTGAAAATTGAGCGGAAGGACCTATAGCTATAGATGGTCTTATATGAAAGGTAAGCTTTAACCCTCTACGCCATCCTTCTAACGCAACAAGATAAGTACAAGTTTTATAATCTTGAATATCGCTAGGTAAATCTCTTAAATGTTCTAACCAATTTTCGGGGTTAATTTCCATTGAATACACCTTCTTCATAATAATATCCATTTATCACACTGACAAATCAATAACCTCAGATAAAATTTTCGATATTACTTCTTCCCTTTCACAATCTCCCCAACTTTACGGATAGGTGTTGAAAATTTCCATGATGTACTATTAAATACATGACTTATATCCTTATTAATTCTGTTCTTCTGTTTTGTAAGTCGAGCGAGTTCTTGATTCATCTTTCGTAATGAATATTGAGCTGCTCTTAAGGTTGATGTGTTATATCGTTCAGTTATTTCGAAACCGACAGTAACTGGTTCTTCCCATACTTCTTCTTCTATTTTTGCTACTTTAGATCCTTGTGGGTATTGTTTAAGAATCTGCCTAAAACCATCGACTTCCTTCTTATCTGTTCCAGCAATAATTATTTCGATTTCGTCAAATACCATGTTTTTAACGTGCCCATTTAAATTTCGATCAAGGGCTTGTTTTTTCAACCAACGATGGTAATGATGCCGTTGTACATCACCGATGACAACATACCGTTTAGCGTGAAGTTTACCCATTGGAGCAGGAGCGACTTCAACTTCAATTGCCGTTCGGTCCTCTAATGGTTCTAGAACTGTTGTCATATCAAAGTAAATTTTGGAATCGCTTGTATCGATCCCTTTTGTCTCTGGAAAGTAATAATCTATGATTGCTGCTGGAATATTACGTGCTTTACCTCTTAAAGGAAAAAGTGCTCCGCCAATTTGTGCGGTTGGATTAATTTCTAAGACGACAGCAGGCTGCTTTATTGCTGGGTCTTCATTAACGATAATATCGACTCCAGCATGGTGTAATCCTGGGATAGCTTTCACAGCATCAATGGCAATTTGTTTAATGTTATCTGGAATCTCATCCGTTACATCAATTGGATCGCCACCTGATGAAACGTTTGTTTTTTCACGAAGCATGAGTTGCTTTCCCTTTTCTAAGACACTATCAAATGAGTGACCTTGTTCTGTTATAAACTCGGTAATCTCTTGATCGGTATGAATTAAACAACTGTTCAAACGTGCGTTTTGTCTGCGTTCATAGTTTTTCAATTCAATAAGTTCTTCAATTGTATGTTTTCCATCCCCTGTTATATTTGCAGGAATACGATTATAAACAGCAATCACTTTGTCCTCAACGACATAAAGGCGGTATTCCTTACCAGACACATGTTGTTCAACAATGACTTCTTCATAGCCTAGTTCGTGTCTGACATAGTTAACCGCATCACGAAACTCTGCTTCATCTCGTAAATTCGTGACAACACCATTACCAAGACTCGCATTCGTTGGTTTAAATACTAAAGGGTAGTCAAGGGTACGGCTATATTCAATGATTTCTTCATCCGTTGCTTCTGCTGGGAAGCCTTTCCCTTGTGGAATAGGTACACCTGCTTTATCTAACCATATTTTCGTGTCACCTTTCTCCGAACCAATTTCGACAGCCTCATTCGAAACTTTATCCCCCCTTGTTCTAAAGAAGAAATGTGTTCTTTTTTCAGAACTCAAGGAAAATAAACGACCAGGTGGATTTACACCGAAGACGATCATATCGTCGAAATGTGGTGTATCCTTTGTATACCATTTTAATTTTAGACCTCTCCTCCAACCTTCGAGAGCAACAGCAAATGCATCGAGTCTTGTTTTCCGTGCATTTCTAACAATTTCTTCGGTGAGCTGAGGTAAACTTACTCCGCTGAATTTCTTCATTTGAAAAATCTCCTCACTTATTTGATACACGTTCATTTATTTTTAAAAATTGCACCAAGAACACGAATTGGCTTCGTTGTTTTCCAAGATAGACTGTCGTATAGTTTGCGACGCTTTACTTCTGCTTTCTTCATTTCAAGTGTTGTTTGTTCAATTTCTTTATTTAATGCTTCAAGTTCTTCTTTCAGTGTTTTGATGTCTGCTTTAACTTCAAAGCCTACCTTTAATGGTTCGTCATAGGGCATTTCTTCAACAGCAAGAACTGTTGCACGTTCTTCATCTTCCCAGAAAGCATTTTTAAAGTCATCAACCATTTCTGGGTCTAGACCACCAACAATAACATCAATGTCACCATTTTCTTTGTTCATAACAAAGCCATGCAAATAGCGCTCGAAAGCCTGTTTACGTAGGCCACGATGGTAGCCTATATCTTGAACATCACCTACAACCGTGTATTTCTTAGCATAAACTTTCCCCTGTGGGCTTGGTGTTACCGTTGAAACATGTGCTTGTCTTGATTGTAATGGCTCAAGAACATCAAAAAGGTCAAAATATATCTTTTCATTTTCTTGGCGTCGGCCTTTTGTTTCTGGAAAATAATAGTCAATAATAGCTGCTGGAACATCTCGTGCTTTACCTTTGACTGGATAAAGGATGCCACCAAGCTGTGATGTTGGATTTAACTCGATTACATAACCTGTCTCTTGATTTATATTCACGTCTTTGTAAAGCAACATGTCAACAGCACCATGTACGAGGCCGGGAATAGCTTTCATAGCTTGCACTGCTGTTTTCTTAATATCTGTTGATAGTTCTTCCAAAACGTCGACCGGGTCTCCTCCAAGTGAGATATTCGCCTTCTCACTTAGAAAAACTTGTTCTCCCTTTTCTGGTACGGAATTTAAGCTATAACCAAGGCGACCAATGTAATCAAGTAGTTCTTTATTTGATTCTATCAAACAACTGGACAGGCGTGGGCTTAAGCTACGTTCCTCATTTTTCAATTCAATCAATGCTTCAAGTGAATTTATACCATCACCAATCACATGAGGAGGAATCCGTTTAATAGCACCGACTACTTTGTCATCTACAACGTAAAGACGAAGATCCTCACCTGGTATATATTTTTCTACAATCACATCTTTATAGCCGAGTTCATGTCGAACATAATCAATGGAATAAGTCATTTCACCATCACTTGTAATATTGGCGACAACACCTTTTCCGAAGCTTCCATCTATGGGTTTTAGTACGACGGGATAACCAAGTTGTTGAGCATATTCCAAAACTTGATCATCAGATTCATCTTTAGAAAAATACTTTCCTTCAGGTGTTGGAATCCCTTTTTCTCTAAAAACATGCTTTGTTTTTGCTTTATCCATTCCGATTTCAACTGCTTCATTTGTGACAAAATCGCCACGAGAGCGAAAGAAGTAGTGTGTTTTATCATCAGAACTCAACGAAAAAAGAAGTCCAGGATTATCGACAAACCATGTTTTCATATCTTTAAATTTCTCTGAGTCCTTAACATGCCATCTTAATGTTAATCCTCTGCGCCAACCTTCTAATGCAACGACATAAGCGTCGAGTAGTGTACCATCTGCCTCAGAAACAAACTCATCATGTAGATGTGGTAACCACTCTTTCTTAACCTCTTCCATTGGATATTTTCCTCCTACATTCATGTTCCAACAATATTATTGTTCATTCACTGTAAACTTTTTAGAAAATGCCTTAAACCCTTCAAACCGTTTCCCAACTAATAAATCATTGGTTAAGCGGTTCTCTGCATCTATATAGTAATCCCCTAAGAGTTGATCGATTTCTTTATTAAACTCATCGTAGTTTCCTGGTTTTGGTGTAAACTCTCCAAAAACTAACCCATTATGTGAACGTAAAAAGTCGATTCGGACAAAAGGAGCGGGAATTTGTTTACTTAACTCTTCGACCATTACCATTTCTTCTGGTGTTACCCCTTTTCCTTTAAAGACTTGTTCGGTATATTTCCCAACATGTATCCGTTGACCTGTCTCAGTCCACCAGCAATATTTTGCTTCGGGATAACGTTGAATTTCTAGTATGATGCCTACTTTTCCATAAAACGTATAAAATTTGACATCACGGGCAGGGATTGTGGTTTCAGGGTCTTCTAAAATAAGTTCTTCCATCAACCATTCGTCTTGATCCACCCAATTTATATGCAAGTCTTTTTGCATGCTTTCTAGCAATTCATCCCAGCTTGTCAATTGCTTTGAACGCTTTAAGTCCACGATATCGTGGATTGTTTTAACAAGGTAGACACCTCGTGAACCCGCACCATCTGCTGGCTTAATAACAACCCCTTCTCTCGTTGGAAGGTCTTCTAGTTTGTATGTCGTATCAGCTACCCATGGGGTTCGGATACCGAGTTGTTCAACGAATGTGTATGCCTTTTGCTTATCATCAAGCAACCATTCTGGTAATGGTTCGTGTGCCAGTTGTTTCTCGCGCATCCGTCTGTTTAAACTACCTCTAAATGATGAAACATGCATTAGTGGCACAGGATTTTCATCTCTTAAACCAGGACGCATCATGAATTCAGGTGTCTCTTCATTCGTTAGTGCTGAGAACACTTTATTATAAATCCAATCACGGTAATCTTCATTTTCATTCATATAAAGACGTGCAATATATGTTAGTGCCGTTACATAGTTTTGATTGAGCTTTTCTTTATTCGAGACCATTTCATTTAAAAATGGAATTAATTCACCACGATCTCTTAATTCACGAATATAGCGTGTGATTTGATCTTCATGGAGTGTTTGGGTTACAAATTGATTGTCTCTAACTTTTTGATTTGCTTCGTATAAAGCCTTTTCTGTCGCTTGTAATTTCGTTTGTAATTCATATATTAAACGTTCTTGTTCGACGAGTTGTTCTCGCCGACTCATTTTGTGAAACAGTCGCTCTGTTTTTCTAATTGGTTTTGAGATTTTCCAAGTTGGACTTGCCTCTATCTGCTTAATATCTTTCTTTGTTCTTTGAATACCTTTTTCTATCGTTTGAAGCTGTTCTTCTGTTTCTAATAATTGTTGAACGAGTGCTTCTTTCTCCTCGTTTTTCGGTTGTGAACGGTTTGTTAAGATGCTGTTTTCTTCCCGCTTAAACCCAGCTACTGACTGATCTTTTGTATAATCTTGCTTCAATTTTTGGGTCATCTTAATCATCCCCTTCAATTATTCATCTCGTCCACTAACCAATGTTTGAGTCTCTTTATATACGTTTCTTCATTAAATTTATCTGAATCTAACCAATTATCATTTGCTAAGGTAATAAAACGTAAATCTCTTTTGTTTGCTTCTAACAAGTTTTGGCGAATTGTTTCATTTATGGGGTACCAAATACCTCGTAATTTATATATATCGATTAACTGTCTGGATGCATCTCTCAGTAAATGATTTTGTTTAGGTTTTTCACATATTAAAATGGCCGCTACTTGTGCCAATATATTAGGAATATAGGCTTGCTTATATTGTAAAATAACCGGATCCTGCAAGAATATCATATCACATTTTATCTGTTCACCATAGACGAGGACTTGAACATTTTCACCATCTATGAGTTTGCGAATTGATGCGTGTATTTTTTGCCGGTGATGTGTACCATATGTTGCCATATGCACGAGTCCGGTTGTAAGCCCAATTTGATTGTGTATCACGATCATCTCGCGTATTGTTTGATAGTAAGCGTCATTTTTTCGACTAAAATCTGCAACAATGACAATATCGAATTCACGGCGACCTGAGCATTTATCTTCACGTTGTGGCCACATTGGTTCAGGTACTGGAAATAAACGCTTCTCCTGTGGATAAGGATAGTATAAATTATCAGCTGATTCATGATAAGCGGAAAATGCTTCCACATATTCTTTTCGTGCACCCATAAAGAAACCGTTATAACCAAAAGCAGAGCTTGCCGTTAACGATGTAACAGACTGACGTGGTAACGATAATGGGCCAGTTTCCACATCGATTATACTCTCTTTTCCGAAGGCTCGTAATAAGCGGCGTTTAAATTCACCATCTGCGGCAAAACGCACACTATCCCAAAACCCGAGTTTTTCCATGACTGGTTCTCGGCGGAACATGAGTGATGACATATTTGGAAATATATATTTTCCTGGTGTACCGCGGCGATACGCTTTTAATTCTTCGGTTAACCGCGCATGGCCTGACGTGTTCGCGATAATGCTTGGATTTTCAATTAAATGTGTCACTTGGCGCTCGAGTTTTTCCGCATGGGACCAATCATCTGCGTCATTCACGGTCACGAATTCTCCTGTCGCTTCCTTCAAAGCGATATTCCGTGCAACATAAGGACCGCTATTCTCAGGTGTTGAAAAGACTTTAATCCGTTCATCTTGCTCGGCGTATTTTTTAATGACAGCACGTGTATTATCTGGACTGCAATCATCGACAATTAGAAGTTCAAGATTGCGCCATGTTTGCGTTAAAATCGAATCAATGGCTGTTTGGATGCCGACTTCTGCGTTATATGCTGGTAAAATGACCGATACTTTCGGGCCATTTGTTACTGTTCGGTCAATTCGTGTTGTTTGTAAATCATCATATGTTGTGCCACCATCTTTAAAGGTGATCGGTGCCAAATCATACAAAGCCATGACACGATTAAAGTAATCGAGACGGCCTTCTAAAGTTGCTTCTAGATTCGCAAGTGCAAAGTAAAGATCAGGATGTATTTCTCTCTGAAGTGCCACTTCGATTACTTCTTTACCAACTGTTTGTTCTCCTAAAAGGTCATACATTTCTGCTTCAATAATCGCAATGCGGCGAAGTTGATCGCCGTCCTTTTCACCGTGCTTCGCGATTTCTAAATAGCCTAGAGCATGGTAGGCTCCCGCTGCAGAATAATCATTGGCATACCAAAGAGCAAGTTCCCAAGCACTTGCTCGTAATAAATAATGATTGGTTGTCGTTTCAAAAAGGTTCTCTAAGTCACTTAATGCGCGCTCGGTAAAACCTAAATCATATAAATGGTATTTATAAGGTTTTAAATCGTTTTGTGCTTGTTTGCGTTTATAAGCGCTACTATATAGTCGTTTCGGGTTTCTTCTTCCGAGTACATAAGCACCCATCGTGCGAATTGTTTTTTTAATCGTTTTCGGATTTAATAGACGCCATAATTTACTATTTTTGAGCGCATGAAATTCCCGCTCACGATTTGCTAGCGTTTCTGTAAGTCGTCTTTGTTCAGCTTGTTTTTTATTCAATTCACTCTGTAATTGGTCAAGCCTTTGCTTTAATTCGCTATTTGGTTGTTGGTCGTCAGTGTTATTGTTCTTCATCGTTTAAACATTCTCCCAAACCTGATTTGCTATGTGAAGGTGGTCCAATTGTTGATCATTTAATTTATCCTGAATGGATTGATTTATTGGATACCAGACACTTTCTTTACCGAAGTACGCTTTAATATGCTCTGCTATTTTCATATTCGTTACATCTGTATCATCATTAATCAAAACGCGAGTGTCTTCCGTTTTCACATTCGGTATATACGCCTGTTTATAAAGTAAAGCATTAGGATGTAGTAACAATAGTGTTTCTGAGTCTAAGTGTTCTCCATAGACAGTCATTTGAACGAGTTGGCCGTCAATCAATTGGCGGATGTTATCCTGAATCGGGCCTTCCTCTTGCAAATCATAATGATTTAATTGCACAAGGGCGACTCGTTTATCTAGTTCGCACTGCCTCATTAATTCATCATATACGAACGAGTCGTCTTTTCTAAAATCAGCTGCAAGCACCACATCAAATTCCCGTCGACCTGAGCGCTTATCTTCACGTTGGGGCCACATCGGTTCGGGTACTGGAAATAGGCGCTCCTTTTGTGGGTAAGGATAGTATAAACTATCCGCTGATTCATGATAAGCGGAAAATGCTTCCACATATTCTTTTCGTGCACCCATAAAGAAACCGTTATAACCGAAGGCCGAGCTTGCTGTTAATGACGTGACAGACTGTCGCGGTAATGATAACGGTCCTGTTTCCAAATCAACGATACTGTCTTTGCCAAAGGCACGTAGTAAGCGGCGTTTAAATTCACCATCTGCGGCAAAACGGACACTATCCCAAAATCCGAGATTCTCGATCACGGGTTCACGGCGAAACATAAGGGATGACATATTTGGAAAAATATATTTTCCCGGTGTACCACGGCGATATGCTTTTAGTTCTTCCGTTAAGCGAGCATGACCGGATGTATTTGCAATAATGTTTGGATTCTCTACTAAATGTTTGACTTGACGTTCAATTTTTTCTGCATGGGACCAATCATCTGCGTCATTCACGGTCACGAATTCTCCTGTCGCTTCTTTTAAGGCGATATTCCGTGCGACATATGGACCGCTATTTTCCGGTGTTTGAAAAACTTTAATCCGTTCATCTTGTTCGGCATATTGTTTAATAACGTCCAGTGTGCCATCAGGACTGCAATCATCAACAATTAATAACTCAAGGTTACGCCATGTTTGCGATAAAATCGATTCAATGGCTGTTTGAATACCGACTTCTGCATGATATGCAGGTAAAATAACCGATACTTTCGGTCCATCGGTTATTTTACGGTCAATTGGCGTTGTTTGTATGTCGTCATAACTTGTGCCACCATCTTTAAATGTGATTGGGGCTAAATCAAATAGGTCCATCACACGATTAAAGTAATGAAGACGACCTTCTAACGTACCTTCTAGGTTTGCGCGTGCAAAGTAAAGGTCGGGATGTGTTTCCCTTTTTAGAGCCTCTTCGATAATTTCTTTTCCAGTTTCTTGTTCTTCTAATAAGTCATACATTTCCGCTTCGATAATCGCGATACGACGCAGTTGATCGTTCTCCTTTTCTCCCTGCTTCGCGATTTTTAAGTATGTGAGAGCTTTATTTGCCTGTTCTTTTGAATAATCATTCGCATGCCATTGTGCTAATTCCCAAGCAATCAAACGCTTCACATGTTCATCTTCAGTCGCGTCATAAAATTTTTTAAGGTCTTCAAGTCCTTTTGACATAAAACCAAAATTATAAAGGTGGCGCTTTATTTGCTGTAATTGATGACGTTGTGCGCGATACTTACCACCGCTTGTCAGCTGTTTCAGTTTATCTTTTACATCTTCTGAGAAGAGTCCAGTGATGGCTCGGCGCTGTTTTTCATTTAATACGGTATAAACAAACCAATCGATTGGTCCAACAAATATCTTTTTAAATATGTGACGCATACAGACAAACACCACCCTTCTTAGGTTGACGGTTTATTTTTTGTTTCGTTTTGTTTGTTTCGGTTTCTTTTTAGTGACACCCATTGCTTCTCGATACTGAGCGACAATTTCTTCAGCATCACCATCAGCTCGGATTTCACCTTTTTCAATCCAAATCGCACGTGTACACACTTTTTCAACGAATGACATACTATGTGAAACGATAATGACTGCTTTAGCTAGTTCCATCATGTCTTGAATTCTTTCAGTCGCTTTTTGTTTAAAAGCTAAGTCACCTGTCGATAACGCTTCATCGATAATAAAAATATCAGGTTGTAGAATCGCTGCAATACTAAAGCCTAGTCTAGAGCGCATACCACTTGAATAATTTTTAACAGGTTTATGAATCGCTTTTCCTATTCCAGAGAATTCAACGATTTTGTCATATTTTTCATCGACGCGTGACTTTGGAATACCTAATAACATCGCGTTGAGGTGTATGTTGTCAGCACCAGTAAGTTGCGGATTAAATCCTGTTCCATAACCTAATAATGCTGATGTTTCCCCTGCTAGATGGATATTTCCTTCATCTGGTGCATAGATTTTTGTTAGAACTTTACATAACGTACTCTTTCCAGCCCCATTGTGGCCGATAATGCCAACAACTTCTCCCTCTTTTATCTCAAAGTTCAGGTTATGTAATGCCCAAAATTTACCCGTGTTTAAATCAAACGATACGCCGAGATTTTCTGCTTTAATAATCGTTTTTGTACCGATTTTTGCATCCGTTTTTTTCAGTTGTAAGCTCCGGCGTTGTCTACGCGGGATTTTAGGAACGGTTGCACGATATTGTTTAATAATTTCTTTCGGATCACCAATTGCACGAACTTCTCCTTTGTCTAACCATATGAGACGATCGCAATGGCGCTGGGCATACCGGAGACTATGGGTGACAATAATGACCATCTTCGCTTTTGAGACGAGGTCTTTCATTTTTTCGGCTGCCTTACGACTGAAGCGTGCATCTCCTGTATTTAATGCTTCATCTAATATTAATATTTCAGGGTCTAAATGTGACGCGACACTAAATCCAAGTCGGGCACGCATACCGCTTGAATAATATTTCATCGGTTGATCGAAAAACTCTTCGATATCTGAAAACTCGTGAATACTATCAATGTATTGGTTAATTAAGTCACGATCTATCCCTAGCATCATACCGTTTAAATATACATTTTCACGTCCGGTTAGCTCTGGGTTAAAGCCCATACCAAAAGAGAAAAGAGCTGTTACTTTACCATCTACTTTTAGTTCGCCCCGATCTTGTTGTAAAATGCCGGTAATCACTTTGCTTAATGTTGTCTTTCCTGCTCCATTTGAACCGATAATACCAAGGATTTCTCCTTGGTATCCTTCAAAACTGACATCTTTTAATGACCATGTCTTCTTTTGCTTCTTATTGATGTTTTTTCTTCTGTCTTTTCGATTAAATTTACCTATCACTAATGATTTAAAGTCATCTCTTTGAATATCATTTGCAAAAGAGACACCTATATTTTTCGCTTTAACAACTACATTTTTAGAAGTTTGCATCCTTCATTAAACCCTTTTCTATCCGTATTTACGTTTAGCACGAGACTACAATGCTTTTATGATCTTATGTTCATGTTTATTGTAGTAAGAGATCATGTAAATGCCTACGATTAGGGAAGCAACGAGTATAATTGCGAGCGCCGTTAAGTCTGGTGTCCTGTGATGCATTAATATATCACGATATGAACTAACGATAATCGCAATCGGGTTATAATCGACCGCCCAACTATACTTTTCTGGTAGTCGGCTTCCTTCCCAAATAATTGGTGATGCATAGAAAAACAAACGCATGATATGGCTTAATACGTTATCAATATCACGAATGAATACTGTGATATAGCCAAGGAACAATCCGACAGCCAGTAAGAAAATGGTTTGTATGATTATTAAGACTGGTAAATAGAGTACATACCATGTCAGTTTAACACCGAAAAATAGTAAAAATAACGCAATGACAATTAGCCCGAATAAAAAGTTAAACAGTTGGGTAAACGTAAATGCCACTGGAAATATCGATTTCGGTAAATAAACCTGATTAATAATGGACTTATAACGGAGTATGGATTTCGCTGATGAATTAATTGTCGTACTAATCCAACGCCATACGACGAGTCCAATAACAAGATAGACCGGGTAATCCGGGCCTCCTCTATTCAGGATAATAACAACTAAGAAATAATATACGAGCACGTTTAAAAGCGGGTCTAATAACCACCAGAAATAACCGAGATAGCTGTTTCGGTGTTCCGCTTTTAAACCCGATTTAACGAGATAAAATAATAGATCTTTTCTTTTTAACATTTCTTGCAAGTATGTTTTCATAAACAATCGACACCGCCTAGTATCTTTCTTCCTTGAATCATATAGCCGATTCAACAGCTTACTTCATCAATTTATATTTAATCAGATTTTTTACTGACGTAAATGCATAATTCGCAAAATACCATATGCTTTTCAATAAGCTTTGTTTTTCTATATGACGATAAACATACCAATTTCGTTTCGCAGCTTTCCATTTATTACTTGAGATCGAGCCTTCCACAAGACGGTACTTGGCCAATGTATCAGGCATACCGTATGCGAGATGCCCTTTCTTCGTAATCGTTAGCCAATACACGTAGTCTTGCCGCGTCCGAATGTTCATCATTTTTAAGTCGCCAATTTTTTCGCGATCTAACATAACCGTTAAACAACCGATGACACAATGCTTCATTAAATCGTCGTAATCAACATGATGTGGTGCATCAGATACGGCATTTGTCATTGTACCATCTTCTTGCATGCGAGTGTAACGCGTAAAGGAAAATGCAATATCTTTTTCTTGCATAAAGGCTAACTGCTTCTCCAATTTATCTTCTGTCCATAAATCATCACTGTCGAGAAAAGCAATGTATCTTCCTTTTGCATGAGCCATCGCTGTATTTCTTGCAACAGCGGCACCACTATTTTCTTCGAGTTGTATCAATTTGACCCGTTGATCTTTCTGTTGGTATGTTTTAATCATATCAACCGTTTTATCTGTTGAACAATCATCCACGATCACCATTTCCCAATGTGGATATGTTTGGTTAAGAACAGATTCAATCGTCTCTCCGATAAACCGTTCGGCATTATATGCCGGTGTAATCACAGAAATTAATTCCTGTTGTTTTTCTTTCATTTGACACAATCCTTTTATGATGTTAGCAAATCTTCATACCATTGGATTAGCTTTTGTTCTTCCGAATGCCAATTGAGCTCATTTAAAACCGCTTGTTTACCGTTTTCTCCCATCTTTCTTGCTTCTTTAGGGTGATTTCGCAAGTATTCAATCGCTTGTTTAATCTCCTTTTCGTTGTGGGGGTTAACGGCTATTCCGCATTGGTATTTTTCAACAAAATTCTTCCAAACGGGGAAATCTGAACATATAATTGGTAGTCCCGCATTCATATATTCAAAGAACTTCGTTAGTTCCTTCTTCATATAATGATCTGTTGGCGGAAATAGAGCAACACCTGCCAGCCAGTTATGCTTTATATACATGGCTTCAATATCTTCTTTTTCAATATATTGATCAATACCTTCAATATGAAGTTGCTCTTTATGTTCACCCGCTAGCGCGTACATTTTCTCCGCAAGACTACTTGGACACTTCCCGATAAATTGTACCGAAACCGTCGGGTCAATCTGTGGAATTGTCGCATGGATTAATGCACCACGGTCTTCGGTTACATTACCTGTATATAATAAACCATTTTTGACCGGTTGGTTATCACGGTCATGATCGATAAACTTTTGATTAATGGTTGGGTAATTTAAGACACATACACCATTTGGATAAATGTCTTTATAGTATTTTTCCGCTAAACATAGTTCCATTTGTTTTGCGAATAGTTTTTCCATTGTTTTATACAGTTTAGCAAATAATTTCCGTAAGAATGGTGACATATATTCTTTTTGTAGGATACTTGTCACATAGTCTTCGTGAATATCATAAACCACCCTGTTTGTTTTCTTTTTTAAGAGCCAACCTACTGGCAGTAGTTCTGGATCATGAAAGTGGTACACATCTGCTTTTAATTGTTTTGCTTTTCGGTAAGCATCTATTGTACCAAAAATCATTCGT
>NZ_DATBTY010000001.1:0-4267 GCF_036516575.1 Cerasibacillus sp. | reverse complement strand
TAAGAGATGCTCAATATATTCCGGCACGATATTGTAAGAGGTGACACTCCCTTTCTGTGCCGGTTCACTAAATTGGCCGGCAATCACCTTGTCATGAATCTCTTTTAAGCCACTCTCCATGCCGATGGGGCGTGCATTTTCACGGACGAGCTTCATGCCGTTATAATCGATCGGATTGTGACTTGCTGTCACTTCAATTCCCCCCTCAACATCGAGATGAAAGGCGGCAAAGTAGACCTCTTCTGTACCTGTCATGCCGAGATCATACACATCCACACCGGCATCGGTCAGGCCATTGATAAGCGCTTGCTTCAACGCTTCACTAGTGGGGCGAATATCGGCGCCTACGGCTACTTTTTTCGGTTGATAGATATCGCCATAGGCGCGACCGAACCATCCTCACGTCGAAACAATACTCCCGCTTCTACAAAGCGTACCGTCGACTGCTCTTCCATGATCTCGCCCTCTCCTGAAGGAAAAACAAACGCCTTCCACAACTGCCAATCCATCGCATTCACTCCTTTTCGTATAATCTGTATACGCTTCATGAAAGAAAAAGATTCTCAAAAACATCATTTTATTCTATGTATCTTTCGAATTTGGCTAAAATGAAGGATTTTATATGATAGTATAGTAACAAGATATTGTATCATTCATCTCATTTTAGTAGAAGTTCGGAGGGATCAATCGATGGTTTTTCGATTTTTTAAAAAAGAAGACAAAGAACAACAAACACATTCCACTTCCTTAACCCATATTTTCCAACCGGAAGGGAGTGCTCAAACAGATGCCAAACTCGTTCAAATTATCGCTCATTTAGACGAATGCAAATCAAATGACTTTAATTATCTCGTAGAGAAACTCGTGCAACGATTAGGATTCGATACACAAATTATCGACGGAATTCATGATAGCGGCATCGATATTATCGGATTCCAACAACAGAAGAAAGTTCTGGCGGTTCAATGCAAAGCGTGGAATCCAAAAAGAAATACGAATCCTTTAGACAAAAAAGAAGTGCTTGCGTTCAAAGGAAAAACAATGTCAGATGGGTATGAAAATAGCCTGTTTGTCACGACGCATTACTTTACAAAGCCCGCGTTAGATGAAGCAAGTGACAATTTCTTTTTAATCGATCGACGCATTTTACATGATTTGCTCGCTACATATTTCCCGAAAGAATTTTCGGAAGCGTTTTACTACGAAACGTTAAAAGAATTAAAAGCATGTCCGACATGTCAAAAAGGAAAACTTATTCGCTTGTACAGCAAAAACAAAAGAACGTATTATACGCTTTGCGAAAGATGCCAAGGATACCACCCTTGCACTTAAAATAAAAACCCGAAAAACTTACACGACGTAAAGTTTTTCGGGTTTCTTAGTTTAATTAAATGAATTACATCGCGAAATAGAAATTTGCATTTCATCGCCCCTCCATCACCTTAAATTTTTAAGATTTAAGGTCACTTAATTAAAAATGGTCGATGCAAAGGAATAGCATGGAAGCGATGAAGTGTAAACCTAGCTGTCGGTGGTTGTACTTTATTTACAATACAACAAAAAGCTTAAGAAGTATGGTAACATATAAAAAATGGGAAATATTTGAAGGTTTAAAGTGAGTAATTCAAGGAGGATAGAATATGAGTGTTAAGGATGAAATAAGTTCAATACTACCAAGAAAGATTATTTCTGCTTCAATTTCTAGTTTTCTATTTGCGATATTGTTAGCTTTATTTATACCTGATCCTTTTGATGTAGGCATTAAATATATTGGTGAATATATCGAAACTTTCATGCTAGCAGTTCCTGGATATTTGATGTATAGTTTTCCCGTTATTTTGCTATACGGTACAATCACTTCGATAATAAGTGAGTATCTCGCTCGTTTTATTGCCAATCGCACTAAAAAAAGTATGGAATTCTATCTTTCATTCGGATTCCACATGCTTTTTGGTTTAGTCTTCCTTTGGTTGAGTTTATTAGCAGCTTTATTATACTTTGTAACTGATTATATATTAAAGAAGAAAAATATTTATAATGGGAAGCAAGCGTTCATGAGCTTAGGGATTCCGTTTTTAGTTTTCATTATATTTATGGGGACTATAAGCATCGTAGAAATGTTTAGATAAACATTTGAATCAACGTGATACAATATATGATAGAATGATATCGCTTTCAAATAAAAGATTAGAGTGGAGAAATTATATGGAACGAAGAGATTATTTAATAAAAACTTTTTCAAGAACGAAACGTAAAGATTTTGAAAACTACATACTGAACGCGATTTGGCATCGTCTAGATAATCCTAACATTCAACCTGTGAGCCAACAATATGTAAAGCGCCCGAACGGTTCCTACGCATTAATCGATTTATATTTTCCACAACTTCATATCGGGATTGAAGTTGATGAGGCACATCATTTCGCGCAAATCGATGCCGAACAACTCCGTACAGAAGATATTCTAACAGCCCTCGAAGAAGATGCGAATACATTGAAAATGGACCATATCATTGGAGCAGTCGAGGAAAATAGCACGAGTCACTTCCAAATTTTCCGCATCGACGCAACATTGCCATTACATGAATTACATCAACAAATCGATCAAGTCGTCCACCATATTCAACAAAAAGCGAATACGAGAGAATTACAATGGCTAACTTATGAAGAAGAATTAGAACGTGTCAAACGACAAACTAGAATAACCCGTTCATTTCAAAAGCAATGCTGAGAATCCAGAATACCATACTGAATGAAAGAGCAAACATCATTTGCCCCATAAACTTAGTGAGTCCAGCGACATCATATTTCTCTTTTTCTTCTGGTGGCATCGTGTTATAACCAGCTATTAAAGAAGAGCCTTTCCCCTTTAAAAGAAAAATTCCCAATACAATAAATAACGCAATCATACTTGCTATAATCAGCATTGCAACAAAATTATCCTCCTTTTTTACCCTCCTATTCAAAAATGATAGTAAACATTCTATCTGTTTATCGACGAATTACAATAAACCCACCTATTCCACTAATCAATAAATAGGCAATCATAATTATCCATAAATAAGTGATTTCAACAATTTCAAAGTTTAAAAAAGATAGGACAGCTAATCCCAAAAACAGAACTACAATAAAAATAGTTGAAGAATACAAATAATATAACATGACATTCTTTTTGATCCTTTCATCTATCTCAGGCGTATTGTCTTTTTTTACAAAAACTTTAATCACATTGATAACAATAAGAATCAATGCTGCTGTTATAAAGCCCAATAAAGAACTTATATTAAAATTTCCGGTTGTTGAATAAATAATTGTTATTCCGATGAGGGCACCGATAACTGTACCTATACCGATAAAAGCTAAAGTCCATTTTTGTAATTTCATTTCATTCATCCTCCTTTAATATAAACACTTGATCGATTGGTATATCGAAGTATTTCACAATTTTAAGAGCGAGTTCAAGACTCGGATTGTATTTGTTGTTTTCAATAGCATTCATCGTTTGGCGTGTTACTTGTAAATCTTCCGCCATTGTAATCTGTTTAATTCCCCTTTCTACCCTAATTTTCCTAATATTATTTTCGACAGCCATTTGTCCACCACCTTTAAAGTAAAGAACTCTTTACATATTTATACCATAACAAAACCTGAACGTAAAGAGTTCTTTACCTCTATTATAAAATAAAACAGCGCCTCAACAAGAGACACTGTTTTATTCATACTTCGCCCTCAAACAACGACTATTTTCTCTGATTTGGAGCAGTTGCAGGGTGAATCAATTCAAAACGTTCACAAACAAGGAGCATGTCTTCAGAGAATTCACGTCCAATTGTTTTCAACTCATTTTTAAAGAAATGCTCATGTGCGTCCCACCAATACTGGTATGTTCTATCGCCTTCTCCTTCAGCAATTGCAAATTCTTCGCTGACTTCATTCATCGGCACAATCGTTACTTCTACCGTTTTCGTAATCGCTACGGGTTGATCCTCACTATTTAGGATAATGTTGTAATCTTCCGTTGTTGGAAGAGGTTCATTTTCAATTTCATAAAAAAGATGTCCTGAACAAGTTGCGGTTTTAATGCCATCCACGACTAATTGTGCAAGATAGTCAGGCTCACCTCCAAATTGCCACGCACTGACTGATTGCGGCTTGTCTTTATTCTTCCAATAGTCATTCCAGAAAATTTCACTTGCTTGATTCATTATTTATCTCTCCTTGTTGATAGCATCCATTCCAAACCGCTTCTCTTGTCAAATGAGGTTACA